>NZ_JAPDPC010000009.1 GCF_026283945.1 Dyella humicola | reverse complement strand
ATGGCAAAGGGTAAATTCGAACGCACCAAGCCGCACGTCAACGTCGGCACGATTGGTCACGTGGACCACGGCAAGACGACGCTGACGGCCGCGCTGACGAAGGTTGGCGCCGAGCGTTTCGGTGGCGAGTTCAAGGCATACGACGCGATCGACGCGGCGCCGGAAGAGAAGGCGCGTGGCATCACGATCTCGACCGCGCACGTGGAATACGAGTCGCCCAAGCGCCACTACGCCCACGTCGATTGCCCGGGCCATGCTGACTACGTGAAGAACATGATCACGGGTGCCGCGCAGATGGACGGCGCGATCCTGGTGTGCTCGGCCGCTGACGGCCCGATGCCGCAGACCCGCGAACACATCCTGCTGTCGCGCCAGGTGGGCGTGCCGTACATCGTCGTGTTCCTGAACAAGGCCGACATGGTGGATGACGCCGAGCTGCTCGAGCTGGTCGAAATGGAAGTGCGCGAGCTGCTGTCCAAGTACGACTTCCCGGGCGACGACACGCCGATCATCCACGGTTCGGCGCTGAAGGCGCTGGAAGGTGATCAGAGCGAAATCGGCGTGCCGGCGATCATCAAGCTGGTCGACGCGCTGGACAGCTACATCCCCGAGCCGGTGCGTGTGATCGACAAGCCGTTCCT
>NZ_JAPDPC010000008.1 GCF_026283945.1 Dyella humicola | reverse complement strand
GACCTCGCGCGGTTAGACGGACCGATGTTCGATTAGCTAGTTGGTAGGGTAATGGCCTACCAAGGCGACGATCGATAGCTGGTCTGAGAGGATGATCAGCCACACTGGAACTGAGACACGGTCCAGACTCCTACGGGAGGCAGCAGTGGGGAATATTGGACAATGGGCGCAAGCCTGATCCAGCAATGCCGCGTGTGTGAAGAAGGCCTTCGGGTTGTAAAGCACTTTTATCAGGAGCGAAACGCTGTCGATTAATACTCGGCGGAACTGACGGTACCTGAGGAATAAGCACCGGCTAACTTCGTGCCAGCAGCCGCGGTAATACGAAGGGTGCAAGCGTTAATCGGAATTACTGGGCGTAAAGCGTGCGTAGGCGGTGAGTTAAGTCTGTCGTGAAATCCCCGGGCTCAACCTGGGAATGGCGATGGATACTGGCTCGCTAGAGTGTGATAGAGGATGGTGGAATTCCCGGTGTAGCGGTGAAATGCGTAGAGATCGGGAGGAACATCAGTGGCGAAGGCGGCCATCTGGATCAACACTGACGCTGAGGCACGAAAGCGTGGGGAGCAAACAGGATTAGATACCCTGGTAGTCCACGCCCTAAACGATGCGAACTGGATGTTGGTCTCAACTCGGAGATCAGTGTCGAAGCTAACGCGTTAAGTTCGCCGCCTGGGGAGTACGGTCGCAAGACTGAAACTCAAAGGAATTGACGGGGGCCCGCACAAGCGGTGGAGTATGTGGTTTAATTCGATGCAACGCGAAGAACCTTACCTGGCCTTGACATGTCTGGAATCCTGCAGAGATGCGGGAGTGCCTTCGGGAATCAGAACACAGGTGCTGCATGGCTGTCGTCAGCTCGTGTCGTGAGATGTTGGGTTAAGTCCCGCAACGAGCGCAACCCTTGTCCTTAGTTGCCAGCACGTAATGGTGGGAACTCTAAGGAGACTGCCGGTGACAAACCGGAGGAAGGTGGGGATGACGTCAAGTCATCATGGCCCTTACGGCCAGGGCTACACACGTACTACAATGGTCGGTACAGAGGGTTGCAATACCGCGAGGTGGAGCCAATCCCAGAAAGCCGATCCCAGTCCGGATCGAAGTCTGCAACTCGACTTCGTGAAGTCGGAATCGCTAGTAATCGCGGATCAGCTATGCCGCGGTGAATACGTTCCCGGGCCTTGTACACACCGCCCGTCACACCATGGGAGTGAGTTGCTCCAGAAGCCGTTAGTCTAACCGCAAGGGGGACGACGACCACGGAGTGGTTCATGACTGGGGTGAAGTCGTAACAAGGTAGCCGTATCGGAAGGTGCGGCTGGATCACCTCCTTTCGAGAATGGCAGCTTTCGCTGCTGCAAGACGTCCACACAAGACACCTGCCCTTAATTTCACGCGACAAGGTTTCAACAAACCGCGCTTCGACGGTGACGTCGGTAGGCGATTTTTTGTTGATGCTGAAAGGTTCCCGGGTCTGTAGCTCAGGTGGTTAGAGCGCACCCCTGATAAGGGTGAGGCCGGTGGTTCGAGTCCTCCCAGACCCACCACCAAATCACTTGGGGCCATAGCTCAGCTGGGAGAGCACCTGCTTTGCAAGCAGGGGGTCGTCAGTTCGATCCTGACTGGCTCCACCATTTGGTGACACGACGTGAAATGAAGGCAGCGCACACATAAAGATTTAGAAACGAGGCGGCATTGTGGCCGTTCTTGTGTTCTTTGAAAAACTGTAAACGAGTGACAAGCGTCTTGGTTCGAAACCGAATCGAGATGTGTCGAAGAGGCAATTAAGCGAATGCGTTGTTTGGCATGGATGGGCATCCCCTCGTAAGGGATGTGCTATCAGGCCCCGAGGCGACTTGGGGTTATATGGTCAAGCGACTAAGCGTATACGGTGGATGCCTTGGCAGTCAGAGGCGATGAAGGACGTGGCAGCCTGCGAAAAGTGTCGGGGAGCTGGCAACAAGCTTTGATCCGGCAATGTCCGAATGGGGAAACCCACTCCGCAAGGAGTACTGCATAGTGAATACATAGCTATGCAGAGCGAACCCGGGGAACTGAAATATCTAAGTACCCGGAGGAAAAGAAATCAACCGAGATTCCGTCAGTAGCGACGAGCGAACGCGGACTAGCCCAAAAGTCTCTAGTGTTTTAGCCGAACGGTTTGGAAAGGCCGGCCATAGCGGGTGATAGCCCCGTAGGCGAAAGGGCATTAGAGATGAAATTGAGTAAGGCGGGGCACGAGAAACCCTGTCTGAACATGGGGGGACCATCCTCCAAGGCTAAATACTCCTGACTGACCGATAGCGAACTAGTACCGTGAGGGAAAGGCGAAAAGAACCCCGGAGAGGGGAGTGAAATAGACCCTGAAACCGTATACGTACAAGCAGTGGAAGCCCGCAAGGGTGACTGCGTACCTTTTGTATAATGGGTCAGCGACTTACTGTCAGTGGCAAGCTTAACCGTATAGGGGAGGCGAAGGGAAACCGAGTCTGAATAGGGCGCATAGTCTCTGGCAGTAGACCCGAAACCGAGTGATCTATCCTTGGCCAGGTTGAAGGTGCGGTAACACGCACTGGAGGACCGAACCCACATCTGTTGCAATAGATGGGGATGAGCTGAGGATAGGAGTGAAAGGCTAAACAAACTCGGAGATAGCTGGTTCTCCTCGAAAGCTATTTAGGTAGCGCCTCGTATGAATCTTCCTGGGGGTAGAGCACTGTTATGGCTAGCGGGCCATCGCGGCTTAGTAAACCATGGCAAACTCCGAATACCAGGACAGAATGTACGGGAGACACACGGCGGGTGCTAACGTCCGTCGTGAAAAGGGAAACAACCCAGACCCGCAGCTAAGGTCCCCAAGTTATCGCTAAGTGGAAAACGATGTGGAAAGGCATAGACAGCCAGGAGGTTGGCTTAGAAGCAGCCACCCTTTAAAGAAAGCGTAATAGCTCACTGGTCGAGTCGGTCTGCGCGGAAGATTTAACGGGGCTAAGCGATACACCGAAGCTCGGGGTGCACACGCAAGTGTGCGCGGTAGAGGAGCGTTCCGTAAGCCTGTGAAGGTGGATTGAGAAGTCTGCTGGAGGTATCGGAAGTGCGAATGCTGACATGAGTAACGATAATGGGGGTGAAAAGCCCCCACGCCGAAAGCCCAAGGTTTCCTCGCGCAACGTTCATCGGCGCAGGGTGAGTCGGCCCCTAAGGCGAGGCAGAAATGCGTAGTCGATGGGAAGCAGGTTAATATTCCTGCACTTGTCTGTAGTGCGATGTGGGGACGGAGAAGGTTAGGTCTACCGGGCGTTGGTTGTCCCGGGGAAAGGCGGTAGGCATGAGGGTTAGGCAAATCCGGCCCTCTTTATGCCGAGCACCGAGACGAGCCCTTTTGGGCGAAGTGACTGATACCACGCTTCCAGGAAAAGCCACTAAGCTTCAGCTACAGAGAAACCGTACCGTAAACCGACACTGGTAGGCAGGGTGAGAATCCCAAGGCGCTTGAGAGAACTCGGGTGAAGGAACTAGGCAAAATGGCACCGTAACTTCGGGAGAAGGTGCGCCCTTTTTGGTGGCTACATGCGTAGCTGAGCTGAGAAGGGTCGCAGTAACCTGGCCGCTGCGACTGTTTATCAAAAACACAGCACTCTGCAAACACGAAAGTGGACGTATAGGGTGTGACGCCTGCCCGGTGCTGGAAGGTTAATTGATGGGGTCAGCCGCAAGGCGAAGCTCTTGATCGAAGCCCCAGTAAACGGCGGCCGTAACTATAACGGTCCTAAGGTAGCGAAATTCCTTGTCGGGTAAGTTCCGACCTGCACGAATGGCGTAACGACAGCGGCGCTGTCTCCACCCGAGACTCAGTGAAATTGAAATCGCTGTGAAGATGCAGCGTTCCCGCGGCAAGACGGAAAGACCCCGTGAACCTTTACTACAGCTTCACACTGAACGTTGAGTTCTTCTGTGTAGGATAGGTGGGAGGCTATGAAACCGAGACGCTAGTTTCGGTGGAGCCATCCTTGAAATACCACCCTGAAGTGCTTGACGTTCTAACCTAGGTCCGTAATCCGGATCAGGGACCGTGTGTGGTGGGTAGTTTGACTGGGGCGGTCTCCTCCCAAAGAGTAACGGAGGAGCACGAAGGTACGCTCAGCGCGGTCGGACATCGCGCACTGTGTGCAAAGGCATAAGCGTGCTTGACTGCGAGATCGACGGATCAAGCAGGTACGAAAGTAGGTCTTAGTGATCCGGTGGTTCTGTATGGAAGGGCCATCGCTCAACGGATAAAAGGTACTCCGGGGATAACAGGCTGATACCGCCCAAGAGTTCATATCGACGGCGGTGTTTGGCACCTCGATGTCGGCTCATCACATCCTGGGGCTGTAGCCGGTCCCAAGGGTATGGCTGTTCGCCATTTAAAGTGGTACGCGAGCTGGGTTCAGAACGTCGTGAGACAGTTCGGTCCCTATCTGTCGTGGGCGTTGGAGATTTGAGGGGGGCTGCTCCTAGTACGAGAGGACCGGAGTGGACGTTCCGCTGGTGTTCGGGTTGTCATGCCCATGGCATTGCCCGGTAGCTACGAACGGAAGTGATAACCGCTGAAAGCATCTAAGCGGGAAGCACGCCCCAAGATGAGATCTCCCGAGACTTCGAGTCTCCTTAAGGCACCATCAAGACTAGGTGGTTGATAGGCGCGGTGTGGAAGTGCAGCAATGCATTGAGCTTACGCGTACTAATGAGCCGTGCGGCTTGACCATATAACCCCAAGACGCTTCGCTAGAGTTAATATCCTCGCGATACATCTAGATCCGAATTTCACCTCGACGCTTGTCACTCGTTTACACCTTACGCCGGACTGGCGCTCTCAAAGCGCTGTCCGCACCTTTTCCCTGGCGGCTATAGCGCTGTGGTCCCACCCGATCCCATCCCGAACTCGGAAGTGAAACGCAGCTGCGCCGATGGTAGTGTGGC
>NZ_JAPDPC010000007.1 GCF_026283945.1 Dyella humicola | reverse complement strand
CGCCACCGAAACGCTCGGCGCCAACCTTCGTCAGCGCGGCCGTCAGCGTCGTCTTGCCGTGGTCCACGTGACCAATCGTGCCGACGTTGACGTGCGGCTTGGTGCGTTCGAATTTACCCTTTGCCATGACTCTAAACCTCTAGAAAAGAACGGTATGTTGTAGGGAGGAAGGCCTTATCAGGCCTTCTTCATGACCTGCTCAGCGATGTTGTTCGGCGCTTCAGCGTAATGGTCGAATTCCATCGTGAAGGTGGCGCGACCCTGGGTCAGCGAACGAATGGTCGTCGCATAACCGAACATCTCACCCAGCGGCACCATCGCGTCGATGGTCTTGCCCGACGGCGTGTCGTCCTGGCCCTGAAGCAGGCCGCGACGGCGGCTCAAGTCGCCCATGACGTCACCGACGTAGTCTTCCGGCGTCACCACCTCGACCTTCATGATCGGCTCGAGCAGGACCGGATCGGCCTTGCGGAAACCTTCCTTGAAGGCCATCGAAGCGGCGAGCTTGAACGCCATTTCCGACGAGTCGACGTCGTGGTACGAACCAAAGACCAGCTTGACCTTCACGTTCACCACCGGGAAGCCAGCCAGCGGACCGCTGGTAATGGTTTCGCGCAGGCCTTTTTCCACCGACGGGATGAATTCCTTCGGGATCACGCCGCCCGTGATGTCGTTGATGAACAGGAAGTCGTTCTTGACGTCCGTGCTCTTACGATCTTCTTCGGTCATCGGCGACAGCTCGATCACCACGTGACCGTACTGACCCTTACCACCCGACTGCTTGGCGTGCTTGTAGTCCGACTTGACGTCGACCTTGCGGATCGTCTCGCGGTAAGCCACCTGCGGCTTGCCCACGTTCGCCTCGACGTTGAACTCGCGGCGCATGCGGTCCACCAGGATGTCCAGGTGAAGCTCGCCCATGCCCGAGATAATGGTCTGGCCCGACTCTTCGTCCGTACGCACGCGGAACGACGGATCTTCCGCAGCCAGACGGCCGAGGGCGACACCCATCTTTTCCTGGTCGGACTTGGTCTTCGGCTCGACGGCCATCGAGATCACCGGCTCCGGGAACGTCATACGCTCCAGAGTGATGATGTGATCCTGCGCGCACAGCGTGTCACCGGTCGTCACGTCCTTCAGGCCGACCGCTGCGGCGATATCGCCAGCGCGGACTTCCTTCAGTTCCTGACGCTCGTTCGCGTGCATCTGCAGGATACGGCCGATGCGCTCCTTCTTCGACTTGACCGGGTTGTACACCTGGTCGCCGGCATTGAGCGTGCCCGAGTAGACACGGAAGAAGGTCAGCGAGCCAACGAACGGATCGGTCATGATCTTGAACGCGAGCGCGGAGAACGGCGCGGCGTCGTCAGCCTTGCGCGTGGCTTCGTTGTCGTCTTCGTCGATACCAGCGACCGGCGGACGGTCGATCGGCGACGGCAACAGGTTGACCACGGCGTCAAGCATCGCCTGAACACCCTTGTTCTTGAACGCGGTGCCGCAGAAGACCGGGATGATCTCGCTCGACAGCGTACGCGCGCGCAGGCCGCCGATGATCTCTTCCTCGGAAAGGTCACCCTCTTCCAGGTACTTGTTCATCAGCTCTTCGGTCGCTTCCGCGGCCGATTCGACCATGTAGCCGCGAGCCTCAGTGGCCTTCTCGACGAGGTTCGCCGGAATGTCCTGGTACTCGAACTTCATGCCCTGGGACTCCATGTCCCAGATGATCGCCTTCATCTTGAGCAGGTCGATCACGCCTTCGAAGTTCTCTTCGGCACCGATCGGAACCTGCATCGTGACCGGGTTTGCACCCAGGCGAGCCTTCAGCTGCTCAACCACTTTGTAGAAGTTGGCGCCGGTGCGGTCCATCTTGTTGACGAACGCAAGACGCGGCACTTTGTACTTGTTGGCCTGGCGCCAAACGGTCTCGGACTGCGGCTGCACACCACCCACGGCACAGAGCACGAACACCGCACCGTCGAGCACGCGAAGCGAACGCTCCACTTCGATGGTGAAGTCCACGTGTCCTGGGGTGTCGATGATGTTGAAGCGGTGTTCAGGCAAGGAACGATCCATGCCCTTCCAGAACGCCGTCGTTGCCGCCGACGTAATGGTGATGCCGCGCTCCTGCTCCTGCTCCATCCAGTCCATCGTTGCCGCACCGTCATGCACCTCGCCAATCTTGTGACTGACGCCGGTGTAGAACAGGATGCGCTCCGTGGTGGTGGTCTTGCCGGCATCGATGTGAGCCATGATGCCGAAGTTGCGGTAGCGCTCGATGGGAGTGGTGCGTGCCACGGTCTTAACCTCTAAAAAGTGCTTGCTTTAAGCGAGTTACTGCTTACCAGCGGTAATGCGAGAAGGCCTTGTTGGCTTCTGCCATGCGGTGCGTCTCTTCGCGCTTCTTGATCGCGCCACCGCGATTCTCGGAAGCCTCGAGCAGCTCGGCGGCCAGCTTGCGCGGCATCGAGGTCTCGCCGCGCTTGCGGGCGGATTCGATGGCCCAGCGCATGGCAAGCGCCATACGACGACCCGGACGGACTTCAACCGGCACCTGGTAGGTAGCACCACCAACGCGGCGGGACTTGACCTCAACCGCCGGAGCGATGTTGTTCAGGGCCTTCTCGACGAGCTGAACCGGCTCGGCGTTCTTTTCGCCCAGATGGCTGAGCGCACCGTAGACGATGCTTTCAGCGACCGACTTCTTGCCGCTCTTCATCACCATGTTGATGAAGCGGGCGATCAGCTGGCTGCCATGCTTGGGATCCGGCAGGACCAGACGGGCGGGATGTGAACCTTTACGCGACATATTTCGTGTCCTTAGCTCTTATTTCTTCGGGCGCTTGGCGCCGTACTTGGAGCGCGACTGGCGGCGCTTAGTGACGCCGGCGCAGTCGAGACTGCCGCGCACCGTGTGGTAACGAACACCGGGGAGATCCTTGACGCGACCGCCGCGGATCAGGACCACCGAGTGCTCCTGCAGATTGTGACCTTCGCCACCGATGTAGCTGATGACTTCGTAGCCGTTCGTCAGGCGCACCTTGGCAACCTTACGCAGCGCCGAGTTCGGCTTTTTCGGGGTGGTCGTGTATACGCGCGTGCAAACGCCGCGGCGCTGCGGGCTGTTCTGCAAAGCCGGAGAAGCACTCTTATAGGTCTTCGGGCTGCGGGCCTTGCGAACTAACTGGTTGACTGTCGTCATCTGGAGCTGTTCCTGAGAAACATAAAGGCAGACCGAACCGGCTCGGTCTGCCAAGAAG
The DNA here is from genome assembly GCF_026283945.1 of Dyella humicola. NCBI lineage: Bacteria > Pseudomonadati > Pseudomonadota > Gammaproteobacteria > Lysobacterales > Rhodanobacteraceae > Dyella > Dyella humicola. The sequence goes on along the minus strand of NZ_JAPDPC010000007.1, from coordinate 12,961 downwards.
CGGGAATTTAACATGGGCAGCTTGTCACAGACAAGCTGACGCCTTGCCATCCATAGCCCGAACACGAGGCGCGTTCCTTGCGCCTCATTTCGTATGTCAGCGAGTAGAGTCCGCGAAGGACTTACTCCACACCAATGTCGCTACCGGTGGTGGCTTCCGCGAAGGAGGCCGATGAAGCGGAGCCGGAGAGAGTCTCGAGCTCCGAAGCGGTCAGACCGCCCTGGCGATGACGCTGTGCGTGATACGCCAGACCCGTACCCGCCGGAATTAGACGGCCGACAATAACATTTTCCTTCAGGCCCCGCAAGGTGTCACGCGTGCCACGCACCGCGGCTTCCGTCAATACTCGGGTCGTTTCCTGGAAGGAAGCGGCCGAGATGAAGGATTCCGTCGCCAACGAGGCCTTGGTGATACCCAGCAGCACCGACTGATATTCCGCCGGACGCTCGCCACGGGTGATGGCACGATCGTTTTCGCCATTGATGCGAACACGCTCGACCTGCTCACCACGCAGATAGTGACTTTCACCCGGGTCGGAAATCTCAACCTTGCGCAGCATCTGGCGAATGATCGCTTCGATGTGCTTGTCGTTGATCTTCACGCCCTGCAGACGGTAGACGTCCTGGATTTCCTTGACCAGGTACGCAGCCAGCGGCTCGACACCCAGCAGACGCAGGATGTCATGCGGGCTGGGCTCGCCGTCCACCACGGTCTCGCCCTTCTCCACGTGCTCGCCTTCGAACACGATGACCTGACGCCACTTGGGAATCAGCTCCTCGTGCTCGTTGCCGTCCACGTCCTTGATGATCAAGCGCTGCTTGCCCTTGGTGTCCTTGCCGAAGCTGATCACGCCCGAACGCTCGGCGAGGATCGCCGGTTCCTTCGGCTTGCGTGCTTCGAACAAGTCGGCCACGCGCGGCAGACCACCCGTGATATCGCGGGTCTTGGAGGTTTCCTGCGGGATACGTGCGACCACGTCGCCCACGCCCACCTGCACGCCGTTCTGGATCGACACGATGGCGCCGGCCGGGAGCATGTACTGCGCCGGCACGTCGGTGCCCGGCAGCTTCAGCTCGCGACCCTTGGCATCTTCCAGGCGCACGATTGGACGCAGGTCCTTGGCGGCCGTACCACGGCGCTTCGGATCGGTCACCACTGCCGACTCCAGGCCGGTCAGTTCGTCGGTCTGGCTCTGCACGGTGATGCCATCGATGAAGTCGATGAAGCGCACGGTACCGGCCACTTCCGACACGATCGGATGGGTATGCGGATCCCAGTTGGCCACCGTCTGGCCAGCCTTGACCGGATCGCCGTCCTTGATCGCGATGGTGGCGCCGTAAGGCACCTTGTAACGCTCACGCTCGCGGCCGTTGACGTCGATGACGCTGACTTCGCCCGAACGCGACACCGCCACCAGGTGTCCCTGGTTGTGATGCACGGTCTTGAGGTTGTTGAACTTCAGCGTGCCGGTGGTCTTCACCGTCACGTTGTCCACGGCAGCCGCACGCGAAGCCGCACCACCGATGTGGAACGTACGCATGGTCAGCTGGGTACCCGGCTCACCGATCGACTGCGCGGCGACCACGCCCACGGCCTCGCCCATGTTGACCAGATGGCCACGGGCCAGATCGCGGCCGTAGCACAGGGCGCACACGCCGTGGCTGGCGGCGCAAGTGATCGGCGAACGCACCTTGATCGACTGCACGCCGGCCTTGTCGAGCTTCTCGACCAGGGCTTCGTCCAGCAGGGTGTCGCGGATCACGATCGGCTCATCGTCGTCGCCAGGGGCGTAGACGTCTTCAACCGCCACGCGGCCCAGCACGCGCTCGCGCAACGGCTCGACCACATCGCCGCCTTCCACGATCGGCTGCATGATCACGCCGTCTTCGGTGCCGCAGTCATGCGAGGTGATGACCACGTCCTGCGCCACGTCGACGAGTCGACGGGTGAGGTAACCGGAGTTCGCCGTCTTCAACGCCGTATCCGCGAGACCCTTACGGGCACCGTGGGTGGAGTTGAAGTACTGCAGCACGTTCAGGCCTTCACGGAAGTTCGCCTTGATCGGCGTCTCGATGATCGAGCCATCCGGACGCGCCATCAGGCCACGCATACCGGCCAGCTGACGAATCTGTGCGACCGAACCACGGGCGCCGGAGTCGGCCATGATGTACAGGGAGTTCATCGACTTCTGGTTGACCGTCTTGCCTTCAGCATCGGTCACCTTCTCGGTACCGATACCGTCGATCATCGCCTTGGCCACGAGTTCGTTCGTGCGCGACCAGATGTCGACCACCTTGTTGTAGCGCTCGCCGGCGGTGACCAGACCCGACTGGTACTGCTCCTGGATCTCGACCACTTCCTTCTCGGCCTCTTCCAGGATCGGCTTCTTCTCGGCCGGGATGATCATGTCATCGATGCCGATCGAGATACCCGCACGCGTGGCGAAGCGGAAGCCGGTGTACATCAGCTGATCGCCGAACACCACGGTCTCCTTGAGACCCAGGCGACGGTAGCACTGGTTGATCAGGCGCGAGATGTTCTTCTTGGTCAGCTCGGTGTTGGCCAGCGCGAACGGCAGGCCTTCCGGCATGATCTCGAGCAGCAGCGCGCGGCCCACGGTAGTGTCCACGATCGACGTCTCGGACGTGCGACCGCCCTCCTCGTCGACGTGCACCTGGGTCATGCGCACCTTGATCTTGGCGTGCAGCTCGACCGCACGGTTGTCGTAGGCGCGGCGGACTTCGCCGATGCCCGAGAACACCATGCCCGAACCCTTCGCATTCACCAGCTCGCGGGTCATGTAGTACAGGCCCAGCACCACGTCCTGGGTCGGCACGATGATCGGCTCGCCGTTGGCGGGCGACAGGATGTTGTTGGTCGCCATCATCAGGGCGCGCGCTTCGAGCTGCGCCTCGATCGACAGCGGCACGTGCACAGCCATCTGGTCACCGTCGAAGTCGGCGTTGAACGCCGTACACACGAGCGGATGCAGCTGGATGGCCTTGCCTTCGATCAGCTTCGGCTCGAACGCCTGGATGCCCAGACGGTGCAGCGTCGGCGCACGGTTGAGCAGCACGGGATGCTCGCGGATCACCTCTTCGAGGATGTCCCACACCTGAGCTTCTTCGCGCTCGACCAGCTTCTTGGCCGCCTTGATGGTGGTGGCTTCGCCACGCGCTTGCAGCTTGGCGAAGATGAAGGGCTTGAACAGCTCAAGCGCCATCTTCTTCGGCAGACCGCACTGGTGCAGGCGCAGGGTCGGACCAACCACGATCACCGAACGACCGGAGTAGTCCACGCGCTTGCCGAGCAGGTTCTGGCGGAAGCGGCCCTGCTTGCCCTTGATCATGTCGGCCAGCGACTTCAGCGCGCGCTTGTTCGTGCCGGTGATGGCACGGCCGCGACGGCCGTTGTCGAGCAGCGCATCGACCGATTCCTGCAGCATGCGCTTCTCGTTGCGCACGATGATGTCGGGCGCATTGAGTTCGAGCAGGCGACGCAGGCGGTTGTTGCGGTTAATGACGCGACGGTACAGGTCATTCAGGTCGGAGGTGGCGAAACGGCCACCGTCCAGCGGCACCAGCGGACGCAGGTCCGGCGGCAGCACCGGCAGCACGGTCAACACCATCCACTCCGGCTTGTTGCCGGATTCGAGGAAGGCTTCGATCAGCTTGACGCGCTTGGTGAGGCGCTTCAACTTGGTCTCGGAATTGGTCGAGCCGATCTCTTCCTTGAGGCGAATCACTTCGCCCGGCAGGTCGAGCGACTTGAGCAGCTCGTAGACGGCCTCGGCACCCATGCGGGCGTCGAACTCGTCACCGTGCTCCTCGACCGCTTCGAGGTACTGGTCTTCGCTGAGCAGCTGACCGCGCTCGAGCGCTGTCAGACCTGGATCGATCACCACGAAGGCTTCGAAGTACAGGATGCGCTCGATGTCACGCAGGGTCATGTCCAGCATCAGGCCGATGCGCGAGGGCAGCGACTTGAGGAACCAGATGTGCGCGGTCGGCGAAGCGAGCTCGATATGGCCCATGCGCTCGCGACGCACCTTGGCCAGGGTCACTTCCGTGCCGCACTTTTCGCAGACCACGCCGCGGTGCTTCATGCGCTTGTACTTGCCGCACAGGCACTCGTAGTCCTTCACCGGACCGAAGATGGCGGCGCAGAACAGGCCGTCACGCTCCGGCTTGAAGGTGCGGTAGTTGATCGTTTCCGGCTTCTTCACCTCGCCGTACGACCACGAGCGGATCAGCTCTGGCGAAGCCAGGGCGATCTTGATCGCGTCGAAGTCAGGCGCGGTGCGCTGCTGGTTAAAAAGGTTGAGCAAGTCTTTCATGGATGTCTCCGAAGATCGGGAATTGGTAATGGAGAATCGGTAGTCGGGAGTACGAGGAACGAAGGCTCGCTCCTCGTCTCCGCCTCAACTCACTTCACTTCTTCCAGATCAATATCGATACCGAGCGAGCGGATTTCCTTCACCAACACGTTGAAGGATTCCGGCATGCCCGCCGCCATCTCGTGGTTGCCGTCGACAATGTTCTTGTACATCTGGTTACGGCCCTGCACGTCGTCGGACTTCACCGTCAACATTTCCTGCAGGGTGTAGGCCGCGCCGTAGGCTTCGAGTGCCCAGACTTCCATTTCGCCGAAGCGCTGACCACCGAACTGCGCCTTGCCGCCCAGCGGCTGCTGGGTGACGAGCGAGTACGGACCGGTCGAACGCGCGTGCATCTTGTCGTCAACCAAGTGGTTCAACTTCAGGTAATGCATGTAGCCCACCGTGACCGGGCGATCGAACGCTTCGCCGGTACGACCGTCGAACAGCGTGGTCTGGCCCGACTCCGGCAGATCAGCCAGCCTCAGCATGGCCTTGATCTCGGTTTCTTCGGCACCGTCGAACACCGGCGTGGCCATCGGCACGCCTTCCTGCAGGTTGTTCGCCAGGGCGAAGATTTCATCGTCCGTCAGCGAATTCAGGTCGACGTGCTGCACGGCGCCGGCCACGTGGTGGTTGTAGATCTGGTCGAGGAACTCGCGGATCTGCGCCACCTTGGCCTGTGCCTCGAGCATCTTCTGGATCTTCTTGCCCAGGCCCTTGGCGGCCCAGCCCAGATGCACTTCCAGAATCTGGCCGATGTTCATGCGCGAAGGCACGCCCAGCGGGTTCAGCACGATGTCGACCGGCGTACCGTCGGCGGAGAACGGCATGTCCTCCACCGGCACCACGTTCGACACCACACCCTTGTTACCGTGGCGACCAGCCATCTTGTCGCCCGGCTGGATGCGGCGCTTCACGGCCAGGAACACCTTGACCATCTTGAGCACGCCCGGAGCGAGATCGTCACCCTGGGTGATCTTGCCCTGCTTCTCCTTGAAGCGCTTGTCGAACTCTTCCTTGTGGCGCTTGATCTGGTCAGCCGCGCGCTCGAGAAACTCGGTGACGTCCTCGTCCTTGACGTTGACCTTGAACCAGTCGTCCTTCTTCAGGCCGTCGAGGTAAGCGTCGGTGATTTCCACGCCACGCTTCAGGCCGCCCGGACCGCTCATCGCGGACTTGCCGACGAGCTGGGTGCGCATACGGTTGTAGATGGCGCCTTCGAGGATGCGGAACTGGTCGTCAAGATCCTTGCGGATACGCTTGACTTCCATTTCCTCGATCTGCTTCGCGCGCTTGTCCTTCTCGATGCCGTCGCGGGTGAAGACCTGCACGTCGATGACGGTGCCATCCATACCCGGCGGCACGCGCAGCGAGCTGTCCTTAACGTCGGACGCCTTCTCGCCGAAGATCGCGCGCAGCAGCTTCTCTTCGGGGGTCAGCTGGCTCTCGCCCTTGGGCGTGACCTTGCCGACCATGATGTCACCGGCCTTCACTTCCGCGCCGATGTACACAATGCCGGACTCGTCCAGACGTGCCAGCGCCTGCTCACCCACGTTCGGGATGTCGGCGGTGATTTCTTCGGCGCCCAGCTTGGTGTCACGCGCGATGCAGGACAGCTCCTCGATATGAATCGAGGTGTAGCGGTCTTCCTGCACGACGCGCTCGGAGAGCAGGATCGAGTCTTCGAAGTTGTAGCCGTTCCACGGCATGAAGGCGATCAGCATGTTCTGGCCGAGCGCGAGCTCGCCCAGGTCGGTCGACGAACCGTCGGCCAGCGTGTCGCCCTTCGCCACGATGTCACCCACGTTCACCAGCGGACGCTGATTGAGGTTGGTGTTCTGGTTCGAACGGGTGTACTTGGTCAGCGTGTAGATATCGACGCCGGCGTCGTTGTCGCCGACCTCTTCCTCGACCACGCGCACCACGATACGGGCCGCATCGACCTGGTCGATCACACCGCCGCGCTTGGCGGTGGTAATGACGCCCGAGTCACGCGCCACGGCGCGCTCGATGCCGGTACCCACCAGCGGGGTCTGCGAACGCAGGGTCGGCACGGCCTGACGCTGCATGTTCGCGCCCATCAGTGCGCGGTTCGCGTCATCGTGCTCCAGGAACGGCACCAGCGCCGCTGCGACCGACACCGTCTGCATGGGCGAGACGTCCATGTAGTCGACTTCGGACGCCGGACGCAGCTCGGACTCGCCGCGGAAGCGGCAGGACACGAAGTCTTCGACGAAGGCACCGTCCTTGAGCGGCGAGTTCGCCTGCGCAATGACGTGGTCGCCTTCTTCGATGGCCGAGAGGTAGTCCACCGTATTGGTGACCTTGCCGCCCACGACCTTGCGGTACGGCGTCTCGAGGAAGCCATACGTGTTGGTGCGGGCGTACACGGCCAACGAGTTGATCAGGCCGATGTTCGGGCCTTCCGGCGTTTCGATGGTGCAGACGCGGCCGTAATGGGTCGGATGCACGTCGCGCACTTCGAAGCCGGCGCGTTCGCGGGTCAGACCGCCCGGGCCCAGGGCCGAAACGCGACGCTTGTGCGTCACTTCCGACAGCGGGTTGTTCTGGTCCATGAACTGGCTGAGCTGCGAGGAGCCGAAGAACTCCTTCACCGCTGCGGCCACCGGCTTGGCGTTGATCAGTTCCTGCGGGGTCAGACCCTCGGACTCAGCCAGGCTCAGACGCTCGCGCACAGCGCGCTCGACGCGCACCAGGCCGATGCGGAAGGTGTTCTCGGCCATTTCGCCGACCGAACGCACGCGACGGTTACCCAGGTGATCGATATCGTCGACGGTGCCATGACCGTTCTTGATGTCGATGAGCACCTTGAGCACGTCGAGGATGTCGGAACTCACGCCCAGCGACTTGACCAGGTTCTGCGAGTCTTCTTCCTTGCGCTCGGCAAAGTACTTGTGGTCGTACAACACGCCCGGACCAACGATCTCCTGACGGCCGACGCGACGGTTGAACTTCATGCGACCCACGGCCGACAGGTCGTAGCGGTCGAAGGTGAAGAACAGGTTGAAGAACAGGTTCTGCGCAGCGTCCTTGGTCGGCGGCTCGCCCGGACGCATCATGCGATAGATTTCCACCAACGCTTCGAGCTGCGTCTTGGAATTATCGATGCGCAGGGTGTGCGAGATGTACGCACCGCGGTCCAGGTCGTTCACGTACAGCGTGGGAACGACTTCGATGCCGGCCTTGCGGAAATTCTCCAGCTGCTCGCCGGTGATTTCGTCATTGGCCGAGGCCAGCAGCTCGCCCGTCTTGCTGTCGACGATGTCGGTAGCAAGGATGCGGCCGATCGGATAGTCGTCCGGCACTTCCAGCGCGGTGATGTTCTCTGCAGCCAGCTGACGCACGTGGCGCGCCGTGATGCGCTTGCCGGCTTCCACCAGCACCTTGTCGCCAATGGTCAGGTCGAAGGTCAGCGTTTCGCCGCGCAGACGCTCAGCGACCAGCTCCAGCGTGGTGCCACCCTTCTTGCCCAGGTGGAACACGTTGTGCTCGAAGAAGATGTCCAGCATCTCGACGTTGTTGTAGCCGAGCGCACGCAGCAGCACCGTCACCGGCAACTTGCGGCGACGGTCGATACGGGTGAACAGCGCGTCCTTCGGGTCGAACTCGAAGTCCAGCCACGAACCACGGTAAGGAATCACGCGGGCGGAGAACAGCAGCTTGCCCGAGCTGTGCGTCTTGCCGCGGTCGTGGTCGAAGAACACGCCCGGGGAACGATGCAGCTGCGAGACGATGACGCGCTCGGTGCCGTTGATGATGAAGGTGCCGGTGTCGGTCATGAGCGGAATTTCGCCCATGTAGACCTCTTGCTCCTTCACATACTTCACGGCCTTCTTGGAGGCCGGGCTGTCCTTGTCGTAGATGACCAGACGCACGGTCACGCGCAGCGGCGCGCCGTAGGTCATGCCACGGTTGCGGCATTCGCGCTCGTCGAAGGCAGGCTCGCCCAGGCGATAGTCGACGTACTCAAGCGCGGCATTGCCCGAATAGCTGACAATCGGGAACACCGACTTCAGCGCTGCGTGGAGACCCTTTTCGTCGCGCTGCTTGGGAGCGACGTGCTCCTGCAGAAACTCGCGATAGGAATCGGTCTGGATGGTCAGCAGGTTCGGCACGCCCAATACAGGGGGACGCTTGCCGAAATCCTTGCGGATGCGCTTCTTCTCGGTAAACGAGTAGGTCATGGTGGGTACCGCCTCGGTTGTGTATTCGGTGAATCGGGAATCGCGAATAAGGAATGACCGGCAACGGGTCCGATGGATCCGGACCATTCCCTATTCCCCATTCCCGAATGTCGGGAACAGGCAAAGCCCGGGGGATTACGCCCCCAGGCTTGCTTGACGCTGGATCGAACTGACGGCGCGCAAGAGCGCCGATTACTTCAGTTCGACCGTGGCGCCGGCAGCTTCGAGGTCCTTCTTGAACTTCGCAGCGTCTTCCTTCGAAGCGGCTTCCTTCACGACGCCACCGGCTTCGGTCAGGTCCTTCGCTTCCTTCAGGCCCAGGCCCGTGATGGCGCGGACGGCCTTGATCACGTCGACCTTCTTCTCGCCGGCGCTCTTCAGGATCACGTCGAACTCGGTCTGCTCTTCAGCAGCCGGGCCAGCAGCGGCCGGGCCGGCGGCAACCATCACCGGAGCGGCGGCGGTCACGCCAAACTTCTCTTCGATGGCCTTCACCAGGTCCATCACTTCCATCAGCGACTTGGCGGCGACGGCGTCGACGATCTGTTCGTTGGTCAGGGACATTTCATTTACCTCTGGAAATTGATTCGATTTGAATAGTCAGCGAACTTAGGCGGGCTCGACTTCAGCCGGGGCTTCGGCGGCAACTTCGCCACCACCCTGCTGGTCAGCCACAGCCTTGACGACGCGGGCGAACATGGCGGCCGGCTCGGCCAGCACGCGGGCCAGCATGGCGAGGGCCTGTTCGCGGGTCGGCAGCGATGCCAACACGTCGACGTGCGCAGCCGGCAGCAACTTGCCTTCCACCGAGACGAGTATCGGCTTCAGCTTGTCGTTGCCCTTGGCGAATTCCTTGATCAGGCGCCCGGCTGCACCGGGTTCCTCGGTCGAGAATGCATACAGCAGCGGACCGACCAGGGCGTCCTTGACGACCTCGAATTCGGTACCGACCACGGCGCGCGAAGCGAGCGTGTTCTTGACAACTTTCAAGAACACACCAGATTCACGAGCCTTTTTGCGCATCGCGGTCATCTGAGCGACCGTGGTGCCTGCATACTCGGCGGCGATCAAGGAGTGAGCCTTCGCGGCGACTTCTGCCAGCTCGGCGACTACTTCTTGCTTCTGCGAGAGATTCAGAGCCATTTTTCACTCCTCTTATGAACTCCGCTTACGGCTCCTGCCGCTTGCGGTCCTGAGCGATGCCATCCCTGACGTCGGGGACCCTTAAGTCCCGGGTGGTGGCCTTTCCAGATCAAATCAAACGATCCCAGAAGGGGCAGCACCATCTGCGCAGGCCAGATTCGCTTTCGAATCCGATTAAGCGATCCCGCTAACGGCGACGGCGATTCCCTGCCAAACACGAGCTCCTTGCTCGTCGTCATCGTGCGCTGATCGCGCCTGCGGTCTTTGACGGCGGCACCGGTCTTACAACCGGGGCTGCCTTCAAAAACTGCCCGTGCCAGTTCTCACCGGCACGGGACTTGAGTCTTACTTGGTCGAGAGCGACAGGGTCGAGGTATCGACCGGCACGCCCACGCCCATGGTGCTGGACAAGGCGATCTTCTGCAGGTACTGGCCCTTGGCGGTAGCCGGCTTGGCCTTCAGCAGATCGTTGACCAGCGTATTGAGATTGTCCGCGAGCTGGGCAGCGTCGAAGCTGGCCTTGCCGATGGTGGCGTGGATGATGCCCGCCTTGTCGTTGCGGAACTTCACCTGGCCGGCCTTGGCGTTCTTCACGGCCGTGGCGACGTCGGCGGTGACCGAGCCGTCCTTCGGGTTCGGCATCAGGCCACGGGGGCCGAGCAGCTGACCGAGCTTACCGACCACGCGCATGGCGTCCGGCGTAGCGATGACGCGACCGAAGTCGAGATCGCCAGCCTGCATGCGCTCGGCCAGATCGTCCATGCCGACGGCATCGGCGCCGGCGGCCTTGGCGGCCTCGGCCTTCTCACCTGCCGGCACGAACACGGCGACCTTGACGGTCTTGCCGGTGCCGTGCGGCAGGAGCGAGGAACCACGCACGCCCTGGTCGGACTTCTTAGCATCGATACCGAGGCGGACGGCGACGTCCACGGACTCGGCGAACTTCGCCTTGGCGTTGTTCTTGACGATGTTCAGGGCTTCTTCCAGGCCATAGATCTTGCCCGGCTGTACTGCGGCCTGAGCGGCCTTCAAACGCTTCGTGAGCTTTGCCATGTCTTAACCCTCCACCACCAAGCCCATGCTGCGCGCGCTACCAGCAATGGTGCGCACCGCGGCGTCCAGATCAGCAGCCGTGAGATCCGGCTCTTTCTGCTTCGCAACGTCTTCGAGCTGCTTGCGGGTGATCTTGCCGACCTTGTCTGTGTTCGGCTTGGGCGAACCCTTGGCGACGCCCGTGACCTTCTTGATCAGGACGGTGGCCGGCGGGGTCTTGGTGATAAAGGTGAAGCTACGGTCGGAATAGGCCGTGATGATGACCGGAATCGGCAGACCCGGCTCCATCTTCTGCGTGGCGGCATTGAACGCCTTGCAGAATTCCATGATGTTCAGGCCGCGCTGACCGAGGGCAGGACCCACCGGCGGCGACGGGTTGGCCTGACCGGCCTTGACTTGCAGCTTGATATAACCTGTGACTTTCTTTGCCATTGCTATTTTCCTCGCGAGTTCAAGCGCCTTGCGGCTCCTCGCAGTACGTTCGGTCCCTGATGGAGGAAGGCCCGCGACCCTGCGGACCTTGGAAACACGGACACGCCGAGCCAAAAGGCCCCGGCGTGAACCGCGTAGTTTAGAGACTGATCAAGTTTTAAGCAAGCCCCATGCCGGGGCCGACTTGGGAGTCGATCAGGCCTTCTCGACCTGACCAAACTCCAGCTCGACCGGGGTCGAGCGACCGAAAATGAGCACCGCAACACGCAGGCGGCTCTTTTCGTAATTGACCTCTTCGACCACGCCGTTGAAGTCGTTGAACGGACCTTCGGTGACGCGCACCATCTCGCCCGGCTCGAACAACACCTTGGGGCGGGGCTTCTCGACACCTTCACGCACGCGGCTCAGGATGGCATCGGCTTCGCTGTCGCGAATCGGCAGCGGACGATCCGCCGTGCCGCCAATGAAACCCATCACTTTCGGGGTTTCCTTGACCAGATGCCAGCATTCGTCATCGATGCGTGGCGCCTTACCCTCGGTGTTCGTCTCGATCTGCACGAGAACGTAACCGGGGAAGAACTTGCGCTCGCTGCGACGCTTCTGGCCGCTGCGCATCTCAATGACTTCTTCGGTCGGCACCAGCACTTCGCCGAAGCGCTCTTCCATGCCGGCGCGGCGAATCCGCTCATCGAGCGAACGCTTCACCTGGTTTTCGAAGCCCGAATAGGCGTGTACCACATACCAACGCTTGCTCATGCCATCACCTCTACGAACCCAGCTTGAGCAGCCAGTCGAGTACGACCGACTTCAGGATCAGATCGATCAGGCCCAACAGCAGCGACAAGATGATAACCACGACCATGATAATGCCGGTGGTCTTGAGCGTCTCATCGCGGGTGGGCCAGACCACTTTGCGCAGTTCGAACTGCGATTCACCAAGGAACGCGCGCACGCGGCGGCCGGGTGCCGTGAAGGCACCAATCGCCAGCGCCACCACCAGTGCCGCCAGCACGCCGAGCATCAGCACCGACTGCGGGATCGAGCTATCGCTGCCGAACCACGAGTAGGCAAAAATGCCAGCAGCCAGCACCAGCACTGCCAGTACCAGCTTGCCGATATCAAGCGCGTTGACGCCTTTGGTCTGTTCTGCCTTCGTATTCATGCGAAGTGATCGGATGAGAGGGCATCGACCGTGTTACGGCCAACATGCCACCCACCATCCATCGTCGATCCTCAGGAAGATGGCACGCCAGGAGGGACTCGAACCCCCAACCTGCGGTTTTGGAGACCGCTGCTCTGCCAATTGAGCTACTGGCGTATCGAAAATGTGTGAAGTCGCTCGCCTTGCTGCTGCAGGGATGCGCCTTGGCGCCGCCGCAGGATGAGGAGGCCGTAACCACCCCACCCTTCGACTCCTTGCAGCCCGCAGAGCGGGCGACTTCCCAGTCTACAGCTTACTTGATGACCTTGGCCACCACGCCGGCGCCGACGGTGCGGCCGCCTTCGCGAATGGCGAAACGCAGGCCTTCGTCCATCGCGATCGGGTGGATCAGGGACACTACCATCTTCACGTTGTCGCCCGGCATCACCATCTCCACGCCTTCCGGCAACTGGCAAGCGCCGGTCACGTCGGTGGTGCGGAAGTAGAACTGCGGACGGTAGCCCTTGAAGAACGGCGTATGACGGCCACCCTCGTCCTTCGACAGCACATAGACCTCAGCCTCGAAGTCGGTGTGCGGGGTGATCGAGC
>NZ_JAPDPC010000006.1 GCF_026283945.1 Dyella humicola | reverse complement strand
CTTACGCCGGACTGGCGCTCTCAAAGCGCTGTCCGCACCTTTTCCCTGGCGGCTATAGCGCTGTGGTCCCACCCGATCCCATCCCGAACTCGGAAGTGAAACGCAGCTGCGCCGATGGTAGTGTGGCATTGCCCATGCAAGAGTAGGTCACCGCCAGGGGCTTCATCCTCAAACGCCTTCCCATTTGGGAAGGCGTTTGTCTTTGGGCGTTTCGCGCTTTACGCGTCGCTCGATACACAGCCCTCGTAGCTCACGCTGCGGGGGTTTTTCGTTTGGGCTTTCGACAACGTCGGGCGATGCCGAACGGCCCAACAAATCTTCACCGTCATCCCCGCGAACGCGGGAGGCGCCTCTCCACAGCCGAATGGCTGGTCATCCAGCGCCTTTGGCGTGAGCGACCTCACGCGACAACCGTTGCGTTGTCGATCCCGTGCACAGTCACTGGATCCCCGCTTTCGCGGGGATGACGGTGAGGGGCGTATGACGGTGAGCGAGGGGCGATGGTGACGAAGGAATGACCGCAAGGACGGACCCAGGTCACCGAGTGCTTGCCTTGCGCTGAACGCCCACAGCCCTCCAGGTGTTAGTGGTCGCAATAATTTGCGAAGATCATCAGCCCCTACAGAGCTTCGATGATTTCATGACGACTCCCACCCAGAGCCGCCTCGGTCCGCTTCCCTATCTGATTTTCTCCTCGCGTTGGCTGCAGTTGCCGCTTTATCTCGGCCTGATCGTCGCGCAGGCGATCTATGTCGTGCAGTTTGTGCGTGAGCTGTGGCACCTGGTCACGACTACGTTGTTCAACGGCGGCATCGACGCCTCCGTGGCCGATAACGCCGAAACCACCATCATGCTGACGGTGCTGGGCCTGATCGATGTGGTGATGATCTCCAACCTGCTGGTGATGGTGATCGTCGGTGGCTACGAGACCTTCGTATCGCGCCTGCGGCTGGAAGGGCATCCGGACCAGCCGGAATGGCTTTCGCACGTGAATGCCACGGTGCTCAAGGTGAAACTGGCGATGGCCATCATCGGCATCTCGTCGATCCACCTGCTGGCCACCTTTATCAAGGCGGGCTCGCTCAGCAACCAGACCATCATGTGGCAGATCCTGCTGCACCTGACGTTTGTGGCCTCGGCGCTCTCGCTGGCCTACATCGACCGCATCATGCAGCCCAACGCCAAGGCCGGGAGCCACTGACGCGCGATAAGCGCATTCGGTTGTTGCTACGCTTGCCGTATCGGCATGCAAGCGAAGGAGCGGTCCCTCAGTGGAACAGCGTTACATCCTCGCCCTAGATCAAGGCACGACCAGTTCCCGCGCGATTCTGTTTGATCGCGCGGGCTCGGTCGTGGGCTCGGCGCAGCGCGAGTTTCCGCAGATTTTCCCTGAGCCGGGCTGGGTCGAACACAATCCGCGGGACATCCTCACCAGCGTACTCGTGACGGTGACCGAACTGCTCGCCAACACCCAGGTCGACCTGGCGGAGATTGCCGCCATCGGCATCACCAACCAGCGGGAAACCACGGTGGTGTGGGACCGCACCACCGGCCAGCCGATCCACAACGCGATCGTGTGGCAATCGCGGCAGAGTGCGGCGATCTGTGAGCGGCTGCAGGGCGAGGGTTACGAACCGCTTGTGCGCGAGCGCACCGGCTTATTGATTGATGCCTACTTCTCGGGGACCAAGCTGCGTTGGATTCTCGATCATGTGCAAGGGGCTCGCGAGCGTGCTGGGCGCGGCGAGCTGTTGTTCGGCACCATCGATACCTGGCTGATCTGGAACCTGAGCGGCGGCGCGGCGCACGTCACCGACGCGAGCAATGCCGCTCGCACCCTGCTGTACGACATCCATCGACGCTGCTGGGACGACGACCTGCTGCACATGCTGGATGTTCCGCGCGCCATGCTGCCCGAGGTGCGTTCAAGCAGCGAATGCTATGCGCGCACGGCGCCTTCGCAGTTCTTCGGGGCCAGCATTCCCATCGCCGGTGTCGCGGGTGACCAGCAAGCCGCGCTGTTTGGGCAAGCATGCTTCACACCGGGCATGGCCAAGAATACTTATGGCACCGGCTGCTTCATGTTGATGAACACCGGCGAGCAGGCGGTGCCGTCGAAACACGGCCTGCTCACTACCATCGCCTGGCAACTGGGCGATCGCACCGAGTACGCGCTCGAGGGCAGCATCTTCGTCGCCGGCTCGGTGATCCAGTGGCTGCGCGACGGTTTGCGCATGCTGGGAAAGGCGAGTGACTCGCAGGCCTATGCCGAGCGGGTGGCGTCGAGTGAGGGCGTCTATGTGGTGCCGGCGTTTGTGGGTCTTGGCGCGCCGTATTGGCGCAGCGATGTGCGTGGTGCGGTGTTCGGTCTCAGTCGCGGTACCAGCAAGGAGCACTTTGTGCGTGCTGCGCTCGAATCCATGGCGTATCAGTCGCGCGATGTGTTGACGGCGATGGAAGCCGATGCGGGTATCGCGTTGAAGGAGCTGCGCGCGGATGGCGGTGCCATGGCCAATGACTTCATGGTGCAGTTTCAGAGCGACATGCTCGGCGTGCCGGTGTTGCGTCCGCGCGTGCAGGAGACCACGGCGCTAGGTGCGGCCTATCTCGCGGGCCTTGCCGTGGGTTTCTGGCGCGATTGCGAGGAGATCGCAAGCCTTTGGCAAGTCGATCGGCGCTTTACGCCAAACATGCCCGCGGCGGAACGTGATCGTCTGTATCGCGGCTGGCAGGACGCGGTGAACGCAACGATGGGATTTCGCGTGGGCTGAAACGAACGAGGCCTCCGTGATGGAGGCCTCGTTGTGGATTGCTTTCGACGCTACTCAGTCGATCGCGTAGCCGAACTGTTCCTTGAATTCGGCCGCGAACTGGGCGTAGTCGAAGTGCTGGTTCTGCGTGCCCGGGTGCTCGACCTTCAGCGCGCCCATCAGCGAGGCCATGCGGCCGGCGGTCGGCCAGTCCTTGCCGCCCATGATGCCGAAGATGAGGCCGGCGCGATAAGCATCACCGCAGCCGGTCGGATCGATCACCTGGCGCTCGCGGGCCGGCGGAATCTCGTGCGTGATGCCGCCTGCGTGGATCAGCGAACCGCGCGGGCCCTGGGTAACGATATAGGCCTGCACGCGCGAGGCGATTTCCTGCGCGCTCCAGCCCGTGCGCTGCTGCAGCAGCTGCGACTCGTAGTCATTGACGATGACGTAGGTCGCCTTTTCGATCATGGCGCGGAATTCCTCGCCATTGAACAGCGGCATCGCCTGGCCCGGGTCGAAGATGAACGGCACGCCGCGGGCAGCAAACTCGTTCACGTGCTGCAGCATGGCGTCGCGGCCATCCGGCGCCACGATGCCGAAGCTGATCTCCGGGATGTCGCGCACGTGGTTCTCATGGGCGCTGAGCATCGCACCCGGATGGAAGGCGGTGATCTGGTTGTTGTCCAGGTCGGTGGTGATGAAGCACTGCGGCGTGAACTGGTCGTCGAACGCACGCACATAGTCGAGGCGGATGCCGTATTTCTGCATGTGCGCGCGGTACGGGGCGAAATCCTGGCCCACGGTGGCCACCGGCAAGGGGTCGCCACCGAGCAGCTTGAGGTTGTACGCGATATTGCCGGCGCAGCCGCCGAACTCGCGGCGCATGGCCGGCACCAGGAACGACACGTTCAGGATGTGAACCTGATCGGGCAGGATGTGATTCTTGAACTGGTCCTGGAACACCATGATGGTGTCGTAGGCGAGCGATCCGCAGATGACGGCAGACATGATGCGAGGATGTCCCTGGCAGATGGAGTGGAGGCTGGGACGCTTATCGCCCGACCTTGCCCAAAGCGCTCGATGATACCGAGATCGCGCTCGGACCGCGACTTTCTCGCACCAGGCCGCGCGAGTCCGGCGGCTTCAAAACGTGCATATCATCGCGTAGACAAAGGCTTTCTTAACGAGATTGTCCTTGCGAAACGGGGGTTTGCTGACTAGACTGGCCCGCTTACTTTTTAACCAGCCCAACACGCGGCGGACACATGTTCAAGAAGTTTCGCGGGTTCTTTTCCAACGACATTTCCATCGACCTTGGCACGGCCAATACGCTCATTTATGTGCGTGGTCAGGGCATCGTCCTGAATGAACCGTCGGTGGTGGCGATCCGTCAGGATCGTGGCCCGGGTGGTCCGCGCGCCGTTGCCGCCGTCGGCAGCGACGCCAAAAAGATGCTCGGTCGTACGCCAGGCAACATTGCCACCGTGCGTCCGATGAAGGATGGCGTGATCGCCAACTTCTCGATGACCGAGGCGATGCTGCAGCATTTCATCAAGCAGGTGCACAAGTCGCGCATGCTGCGTCCGAGTCCGCGCGTGCTGGTGTGCGTGCCGTGCGGCTCCACCCAGGTGGAACGTCGCGCCATCAAGGAATCGGCCGAAGGCGCCGGTGCGCGTGATGTGTTCCTGATCGAAGAGCCCATGGCTGCTGCGATCGGCGCCGGTATCCCGGTGCACGAGGCGCGCGGTTCGATGGTGCTGGATATTGGTGGCGGTACCTCGGAAGTGGCCGTGATCTCGCTCAACGGCATCGTCTACTCGCAGTCCGTGCGCGTCGGCGGCGACCGTTTCGACGAGGCCATCATCAACTACGTGCGCCGCAACCACGGCACCCTGATCGGTGAATCGACCGCCGAGCGCATCAAGATGGAGATCGGCTGCGCGTTCCCGCAGAGCGAGGTCAAGGAAATCCAGATTTCCGGCCGCAACCTCGCCGAGGGCGTGCCGCGCATGTTCACCATCAACTCCAACGAAGTGCTGGAAGCGCTGCATGAGCCGCTGTCGGGCATCGTGGCAGCGGTGAAGTCCGCGTTGGAGCAGACCCCGCCCGAGCTGTGCTCGGACGTGGCCGAGCGTGGCATCGTGTTGACTGGTGGTGGCGCCTTGTTGCGCGACCTGGATCGCCTGATTTCCGAGGAAACCGGCCTGCACGTGCAGGTGGCCGATGAACCGCTAACCTGCGTGGCGCGTGGTGGTGGCAAGGCGCTGGAGCTGATCGACCAGCACGGCAGCGACTTCTTCGCTCCCGAATAAGCCATCGACACGGGTAGGGGGTAGTCCATGGCGCTTGCGCGCGAGGAATCCTCGCCCCTGTTCGCCGGCACGGTCGCCGGGACGCTCAGGCTCATGCTGTATTTAGCGCTGGCCATGGTGCTGATGGTGCTCGACCATCGCAATGGCTGGATCTGGCGTTTGCGTTATGCCACCTCGGTGGTGGTCGAACCGGTGTATCGACTGGCTGGCCTGCCGGCCGCCGGCATGCGCACGGTCAGCGTTGCTTTTGCCGATCGCAAGATGTTGACCGAACAGAATCAGCGCCTGCGCGAAGATCTGCTGCTGGCCAATGCCAAGCTCAATCGCATGGCGGCGGTGGCTCAGCAGAACCAGCGCCTCAAGGAACTGCTCGATACGCAGCACAGCCTGGAACTCAACGTGCAGCTGGCACGCGTGATCGACGTCGACCTTGGCGCGAGCCGCCACCGCATGCTGCTCAATCTGGGCGCGCGTGACGGCGTGAAGTCAGGGCAGGTGGTGATCGATGCGCACGGCGTGATGGGCCAGGTGGTGGAGGTCATGCCGAGGACCTCGCTGGTGATGTTGGTCACGGACCCCGATCACGCGATACCCGTGGTGATCGAGCGTACCGGACTGCGTACCGTTGCCTATGGCCTGCGCGAAGGCGATTTGCTGAGCCTGCCGAATATCTCCATGGCGTCTGATGTGCATGCCGGCGACAAGCTGCTGACCTCAGGCCTGGGCGGGCGTTTCCCGCCAGGGTTCCCGGTGGGCGAAATTCTTAGCGTCGACCAGTCGCCGTCCGGCATGTTCCTGGAGGCGCGTGCGCGCCCCACCGCGGACCTGGATCGCAGTGAAGACGTGCTGTTGCTGCATGACCAGGCCGAACCCGCGGGCCCACCCGCACCGGTAGCGCCGGCTGGGCCGCCCGCCGATCTGGCACCCGCGACGCCCGCCGTTACGACGACCAGTGCGCCGCCGCCGCGTGCGGCCGAGGCGCGCGTGTCACCGGCTCCTGCTGCCAGCGCCGCACCGGTGCAACCATGAACAAGCATCGGATCAATTTGCTCTGGTTCGTCGGCACGCTGGTGTTTGCGTTGATATCGATGCTGATCCCGCTGCCTGCGCCGTTGCAGCCGTTCAAGCCGTACTGGCCGGCGCTGTTCCTGCTGTATTGGTCGCTGGAATCGGCGGATCGCGTCAACCTCGGGCTGGCGTTCTGCGTCGGTCTTTGTGCTGACCTGTTGGACGGTGTGCTGCTCGGCGAGCAGGCCATGCGCCTGTGTGCGCTGGTGTTCATCGCGCTGCGCTTCCGTTCGCGCCTGCGCTTCTTCCCCATGTGGCAGCAGACGCTGGCCGTGCTTGCCTTGCTGCTCAACGATCGCATCCTGCTGCTGATCGTGCGCACCTTTGCCGGTGAGGCGCTGCCGCCGGCGACCTGGTGGATTTCGCCGTTTGTCGGCGCGGCGTTGTGGCCGTTCCTGTTCGTGCTCATGGACGATCTGCGCATGCGCTTGCGCATCCAGTAGCGGCCATGGCCTTGAAGCGACGCTCCATCAAGGATGCCCGCGGCGAGAGCGCGCTGTTCCAGCGGCGCGCGCTGGCGGGGTTCGCGTTGATTCTGCTCGGTCTGTGCACACTGATCGTGCGCTATCACTATTTGCAGGTGCATCGTCACGATGAATTTGCCCTGCGCTCGGAGAACAACCGGGTCAAGCCCAGGGCGATTCCGCCGGCACGTGGCTTGATCTTTGATCGCAATGGCGTGCTGCTGGCCGATAACGTGCCGGCCTTCCGCCTGGAAGTCGTGCCTGAGCAGGTCCCCGACATGAAGGCGATGCTGGCGCAGATCGGCGAGGTGGTGCCGCTCGGTGACGATGACCTGGACACCTTCAAGAAGCAGCTCAGGCAGAACCGCCGCTTCGACAGCGTGCCGCTCAAGATGCATCTGACCGAGGACGATATTGCGCGTTTCGCCATCAATCGCTGGCGATTCCCGGGCGTGGACGTCGTGCCCTATCTCACGCGCCGTTACCCCTACGGTCCGCTGTTCGCGCATGTCGTCGGCTATGTCGGCCGGATCGATGCGGACGACGTGAACCGCCTCGATCCGGATCGCTACAAGGGCACCAGTCATGTGGGGCGCAGCGGCCTGGAACGTTCCTACGAGGACATGCTGCACGGCACGCCTGGCTATGAACTCGTTGAGGTGAATGCCGACGGACGCACCCAGCGTGTGCTCGAGACGCATCCGCCGACTCCCGGCAAGAATCTGTATCTCAGCATCGACGTGCGTGTGCAAAAGGCCGCGACCGAAGCATTCGCGGACAGGCCTGGCGCGGCCGTGGCTATCGATCCGCGCAATGGCCAGGTGCTGGCGATGGTCAGCGTGCCCAGCTTCGATCCGAACCTGTTCGTCAACGGCATTGGTCGCGCCGACTACACCGCCTACATGACCGCCGAAGACAAGCCGTTGCTCAATCGCGCAATGAAGAGCGCTTATCCGCCAGGCTCTACGGTCAAGCCTTTCCTTGCCCTTGGTGGCCTCGAATACGGCATACGCCGACCGGAAGACACCGTGTTGTCGACCGGCGAATTCTGCATGCCCGGCCAGCAGCGCTGTTATCGCGATGACGAGCGCGGCGGCAATGGCGTCGTCAACATGGTGCGCGCGATCGAGCTCTCCACCAATACCTACTTTTACAAACTCGCGCTGGACATGGGCATCGACCGGCTGAGTAGCTGGATGGGCAGTCTCGGCTTCGGGCACAAGACGGGCGTTGATCTGTTGGGCGAGGCCGAGGGCATCCTGCCTTCGCGGGAATGGAAGGCCACGCGCAGCAAGTTTGGTTGGTTCCCCGGCGAAACCGTGATCGCGGGTATCGGCCAGGGCTACTGGAACGTCACGCCGCTGCAGTTGGCCCATGCCACGGCGACCTTCGCCGGTCATGGCACGCCGTACGCGCCGCGACTGGTCATGGCGACGGCCAATGTGAAGGAGCGCCCGATACCGCTGGCCAATCCGCCCTCCGGTCCCTCGCTGATCACCAAACCGAGCCACTGGAATGTGGTGAACCAGGGCATGGAAGCGGTGGTCACCGGCGGTACCGGCAAGGCGATTTTCATTGGCTTCCCTTACGTCGTTGCCGGCAAGAGCGGTACCGCCGAGCGCTTCTCGCGCCGTACCAACGATTGGGATACGAACAAGAACAGCGCTCACCTGGCTGCACGCCACCGTGCCTGGTTCATCGCCTATACGCCTACCGAGGCGCCACGCATCGCTGTGGCGGCGATGTTGGAAGCGGGCGCCTGGGGTGCGTCGGATGCCGGTCCCATCGTGCGCAAGGTGATGGAAGCTTGGATCGCGGCGCAGGGTGGTGCTGTGCCGCCGAGCAAGACGCCGGAAACCGGCGTGGCATCCGCCTCCAGCGCACCGGAAGAGCCTGAAGACGTGCCGGTGGCGACGCCGGCCGATATGCCCGCCGGTGTGCCGGCCGACCCTTCAAGCACGGCTTCTCCGGAAGACGGAGGCAACCGATGATCGACGCTCTTCAGGCACGCCTGGTGCGCTTCCTGCGCCGCATGATGACGCGTCCGCGCATCGACCTGCCGCTGGCTTTCGGCTTGTTCGTGCTTGCCATCGTCGGCCTGATGACCTTGTACAGCGCCAGTGGCGGCAGCATGACCATGGTCACCGGTCAGGCCGCGCGCTTTGTGATGGGTGGCCTGCTCGTCGTGTTGATCTCGCGTATCCCGCCAACCGTGCTGCGCAGCTGGACGCCATGGCTCTATGCGGCCAGCGTCGCTTTGCTGCTGGTGGTGGCGGCGCTGGGCCAGGTGCGCAGCGGCTCCAAGCGATGGCTCGATCTGGGCGTGATGTCGTTCCAGCCGTCCGAGCTGCTCAAGCTCACCATGCCGATGATGGTGGCCTGGTATCTGCATTCCCGCCAGCTGCCACCGCGTTGGAAAGACATCATCGTGGTCGGCATCCTGATCGCCATTCCTGCCGGCCTGATCGCGGAACAGCCTGACCTGGGCACGGCCTTGCTGGTGTCGGCGGCCGGCGCGTTCGCGTTGTTCCTCTCCGGCATGGCGTGGTGGAAGATCGGTAGCCTGCTCGCTGCGGTGGGTGGCATGGTCCCGGTGGCCTGGCATTTCCTGCACGAATACCAGCGCAACCGCGTGCGCACCTTGCTGGATCCGGAATCCGACCCGCTGGGCAATGGCTGGCACATCATCCAATCGCAGATCGCGGTCGGCTCGGGCGGCGTGTTCGGCAAGGGCTGGCAGCACAGTACGCAGTCGCGCCTGGACTTCCTGCCCGAACACACCACCGACTTCATCTTCGCGGTGTTCTCCGAAGAGTTCGGCCTGGTCGGCGTGATCGGCCTCATGCTGTTGTACGCCTTCATCATCGGCCGCTGCCTGTGGATTGCGATGGAAGCGCGCGACACCTATTCGCGCCTGCTTGCCGGTGCCATCGGCATGAGCTTTTTCGTCTATGTGTTCGTCAATGGCGGCATGGTCGCCGGCATGCTGCCGGTGGTGGGCGTGCCGATGCCGCTGGTGAGTTATGGCGGCACCTCGGCGGTCTCGTTGCTGACCGGCTTCGGCGTGGTGATGTCGATCTTCGCCAATCGCAAGATGCACGACTGATCGCCGCAAAAAAGCGCTGCTTATGCCTGGTTTGAGGCCGTTCGCGTGCTAGGCTTTGCGCGAAGCCGTTCACGACAGCGAAGTCCTTCATGCCCTCGATTCCCGCGTCGCTCCCGACTCGTCGCCTCGTTGCCTCGCTGGGCCTGTTACTCGTCGCTGTATGCATGCCGGTTCGCGCGCAGATCCACCCGGGTCAGGCGCAACTGGTAAGCGAAGTGTCCAAGGACACCGGCAAGAGTCCCAAGGCGCTGAACGCGCTGCTGGATCGCGCGCAGAAGCAGCAAAGCATCCTCGATGCGATCAGCCGCCCCGCGGAAGGCAAGCCGTGGAAGGAATACCGGCCGATCTTCCTCACCGACAAGCGCATCAACGACGGCGTGGCGTTCTATCGTGAACATCGCGACCTGCTCGAGCGCACCGCCAAGAAGTACGGCGTGCCGGCCGAATACATCGTGGCGATCATCGGTGTGGAAACCTCGTATGGTCGCAACACCGGCAAGTACAAGGTGCTCGATGCACTGGTGACGCTGGGCCTGTATTACCCGCCACGCGCCACGTTCTTCCGCGACCAGCTGAAGACCTTGCTCGAACTGCCGGACAGCCAGCTTGGCGGCCCCATCGACAGCTTGACCGGCTCGTATGCCGGTGCGCAGGGCTGGGGCCAGTTCATGCCGTCCAGCATCCGCGACTTCGGCGTGGATGCCGATGGCGACGGCCATATCGACCTGAAGAATTCGTTGCCCGACATCTTTGCCAGCGTGGCTAACTACTTCGCCAAGCACGGGTGGCAGACCGGTGGCCCGGTGGCCTTGCCGGCCCAGGCCGATGCGGCCGCGCGGCCGATCACAGTGGGCGACTCCTCGCCGCAGTGGCCGCTGGAGCAGCTTGAAGCTTGGGGTTACGCACCCTCGCAGTCGCTCAATCCTGGCGCACCGACCAGCCTGCAATCGCTGGAAGGCGCCAATGGCATGGAGTACTGGTTCACCTTCCAGAATTTCTATGTGATCACCAAGTACAACCGCAGTCCGTTGTACGCGCTGGCCGTGCATGAGCTGGCACAGGAGATCGCCGAGGGCGTGCGCATGGCGGATGCCCGCCCATGAGGTGGCGGCATGCGCTGCTACTTCTACTGATCGTTCTGCTGGCCGGCTGCAGTGGGAGCAAAACCCGCCCCCCGGCGAGTTCGGGTGGATCGCACGCGCGTGGCGCGTCGTCGTCGGGAGGCGGCGTGTCGAGCGGCGGCTTCCAGGACGACACCAGCCGTCCGCAGAGCAGCCGCTATCGTGACGGCAGCGACAGCGTGCCGGATGGCCCGCCGCCCGATGTCAGCAAATTGCCCGAGCCGGTGCCCAAGGTCGAGCCGCGCGCCCTGTACGGAAACAAGACGCCGTACACCGTGCTGGGCCAGACCTATCAGGTGCTGCCTGGCCCCGGCGGCTACGTGGAGCGCGGCATTGCGTCGTTCTACGGCAACAAGTTCCACGGCTACAAGACCTCTAGCCTTGAGGACTACGACATGTACCAGTTCACCGCCGCGCACAAGACCTTGCCGCTGCCAAGCTACGCGCGCGTGACCAATCTGGAAAACGGCAAGAGCGTGATCGTGCGCATCAACGATCGCGGCCCGTTCCACGAAAACCGCCTGATCGACCTGTCGTTTGCCGCCGCCGTGAAGATCGGCGTGTGGCCCAAGGGCACCGGCCTGGTGGAAGTGCGCGCGATCGATCCCGCGCAGCCGCTCACGGCGCAGGCGCTGCCGCCGCCACCGCCTGCGCCCAAGCCTGCCAGCCCGGGGCCAGGCATTTACCTGCAAGTGGGTGCATTCTCCGATGTGACTAACGCCGAGCGCGTGGCGCAGCAGTTGCGTGTGGCCAATTTTGCGCCGGTACAGGTCGTGGATGCCCAAATCAACGGTCGCAGCATCCGTCGCGTGCGGGTGGGACCGATTGCCAGCGTGGACCAGGCCGATGATGTGACCTCACGCATCGAGGGCATGGGTCTGCCCAGGCCGCAGGTCGCGGTAGACTGACGCATTGAATTTTTGATTGTTTGCGGCGTCTCAGCCGCTGCCATATAGCACTTGGATTGAACTGAACGATGAGCCTGATTCGCCGTACCCTGACCTCGTTTGCCGTCGCCGCCCTGGTTGTCGGTACCGCCTTCGCCCAACAGACCCCGCCCAAACCCGCGCCGGTGCCGCGCCCGGTGGTGCCGGAAGCGCCGGTGCCGCCGCCGCCGGACGTGGACGGCAAGAGCTGGGTACTGATGGATTACGCCACCGGCCAGGTGCTGGCGTCCAAGGACCCGGACGTGCGCCTGGAGCCGGCCTCGATCACCAAGGTGATGACCGACTACGTGGTGTCGGCGGAAATCGCCAATGGCAAGATCCACATGGCGGATCCGGTCACCATCAGCGAAAACGCCTGGCGTGGCGGTGGCGCGGCCACCGACGGCTCCACCAGCTTCCTCAAGCTCGACAGCCAGGTGCCGCTGAAGGACCTGCTGTACGGCATGATCATCCAGTCGGGTAACGACGCCGCCATCGCGCTGGCCGAGCACACCGCCGGCTCGGAGCCCGCGTTCGCCAACCTGATGAATGCCTATGCCAAGCAGCTGGGCATGGTGAACTCCAACTTCCAGAATGCGTCGGGTTACCCGATCGCCAACCACTACACCACCGCTCGCGACATCGCGATCCTCTCGCGCGCGCTGATCCACGATTTCCCCGAGGACTACGCGATCTCGGCGGTCAAGGATTTCGAGTGGAACGGCATCAAGCAGCACAACCGCAACCTGCTGCTGTGGCGTGACCAGACCGTCGACGGCATCAAGACCGGTCATACCGCCGCTGCCGGCTACTGCCTGGCCGCTTCGGCCAAGCAGGGCGATTCGCGCATGATCGCGATCGTGATGGGCGCCAGCAACGAGAAGGCTCGCGCCGACTCCGCCCTCGCGCTGATGAACTACGGCTTCCGCTTCTACGAAACCCACAAGCTGTACGACGCCAGCAAGCCGCTGGCCACGCCGCGTCTGTGGAAGGGCCAGTCCAACGCATTGCCGCTGGGTGTGGCCGACAACGTGCTGATCACGGTCAAGCGCGGCGACTACGACAAGCTCAAGGCCACCATGGATATTCCGGCCACGCTGATCGCCCCGTTCACCAAGGGCCAGCAGGTGGGTACGTTGCGTCTGACGCTGGACGGCCAGGCGGTGCAGAACGTGCCGCTGATCGCCCTGGCCGATGCCCCGCAGGGCGGTTTCTTCGCCCGCCTGTGGGACAGCATGATGTTGTGGTTCCACAGCGACAAAAAGCCTGAGACCAAGTAACGGAGGCTACGGTGATGCGCGATATCGAATCGATCGAGGCCCGCCAGGATGGCCAGGGTTTCCAGTTTCCGGGCGAGTTCGAAATCACGGCCATGGGCAATGCCAGCGCGGAGCTGCAGGCCCGCGTGCCGCAGATCCTGGAAGGCATCGGCTTGCACGTGCTGCATGAGACGGTGAAGCAGCGCCCATCGCGGGAGGGCAACTTCCTGTCGGTCACGGTGAGCTTCCGCTGCGACACGCGCGAGCAGTACGACGCGGCGCATGCCGCGCTGCGGGCCGATCCGGATATCCGTTACACGCTGTAAGAGCAGGCATGGGGGCGGGTAGTGGGGGCGTCAAACGAAGACGTCTCGGCCACCCGCAGCCCTTGGGATAGCGCACAGCCAGTCTTCGCGCCCCCGCGCCGCGTCCCCCTCTTGGCTTCTCGTCAACCGGCCGCACCTTCCCCAAGGTCTTTCGCCGCACCAGGTCCCCCATGTCCCTGCCGCTCAAAGTTCGTCGTCTCGGTCGTCAGCCCTACGCGGCGACGTGGGAGGCGATGAGCCACTTCACCAATAACCGGGGGCCCGACACGCCCGACGAGCTGTGGCTGCTCGAACATGACCCGGTGTTCACCCAGGGCCAGGCCGGCAAGGCCGAACACGTGCTGGCGCCGGGCGATATCCCGGTCGTGCAGGTGGATCGTGGCGGCCAGGTGACCTATCACGGGCCGGGCCAGATCGTGGGTTATCCACTGATTGACCTGCGCCGCGCCGGCGTCAGCGTGCGCGAGCTGGTCAACAAGCTCGAGCAGTCCATCATCGATACGCTGGCGCATTGGAATATCGGCGCTGAACGGCTGGAAGGCGCGCCCGGTGTCTACGTGGCCGGCGCCAAGGTCGCCGCTCTGGGCCTGCGCGTGCGGCGCGGCTGCAGCTTCCACGGCCTGGCCTTCAATGTATCCATGGACCTGGAGCCCTACCACCGCATCAACCCTTGCGGTTACAAGGGTTTGGCCGTTACCCAGGTGCTAGACTTGGGTGGTCCGTCGCGCCTGGCCGACGTCGAAGACGCGCTGGTGGAAGAGTTCTGCCGCCAGTTCGGATTCGACGCTGAACAAGCTGCTCCCGTTCTCCCTGAACTCCCCGCTCGTGCAGCGGTCTGAGCTTGCCTACATGAGCGAAATGTCCTCTTCCTCCCCCAAGGTTATTCCGATCAGCGTCGTCGCTGGCACGTCTGCCGCCGATAAGCAGCTGGGTAACGACAAGATTGCGCTTAACCGCGCAGGCTTCGACACGGCTGTACCCACGCTGCGCAAGCCGAGCTGGATCCGCGTGCGCCTGCCGCAGGGCAATGCCGTGCAGCAGCTGAAGGCGCGCCTGCGCGAGAACGCGCTGGTCACGGTGTGCGAAGAGGCCAGCTGCCCGAACATCCACGAGTGCTTCAGCAAGGGCACGGCCACGTTCATGATCCTCGGTGAGGTCTGCACGCGTCGTTGCTCGTTCTGCGATGTGGCGCATGGCCGTCCGGCCGCGCCCGATCCGCTGGAGCCGGCGCGCCTGGCCGAAACCATCCGCGATATGCGCCTGAAGTACGTGGTGATCACTTCGGTGGATCGCGACGACCTGCGCGACGGCGGCGCCGAGCATTTCGCCGCGTGCATCCGCGCGGTGCGCCACGCCAGCCCGACCATCCGCATCGAAATCCTCACGCCCGACTTCCGCGGCAAGGGTCGTATGGAGCGCGCGCTGGAAGTGCTCAAGGACTTCCCGCCGGACGTGTTCAACCACAACCTCGAAACCGTGCCGCACCTTTATCGCGAAGTGCGTCCGGGCGCCGATTACCAGTGGTCGCTGGACCTGCTCAAGCGCTTCAAGGCGCAGCATGCGGATGTACCGACCAAGTCCGGCATCATGCTGGGCCTGGGCGAGACCATGGATCAGGTGTTGGAAACCATGCGCGATCTGCGTGCGCATGACGTCGAGATGATCACGATTGGGCAGTATCTGCAGCCCACGCCGCATCATCACCCGGTGATCCGTTACTGGACGCCGGAAGAGTTCGAGGCACTGCGCGAAGCCGGTGAGGCGATGGGTTTCCATCATGTCGCTTCCGGCCCGCTGGTGCGTTCGTCCTATCACGCTGACCTGCAGGCTCACGCCGCGGGCGTCACTGAGCACGCCTAAAGAGACTTTATGAAACTGCGCCCATCGCTCGCCCTGTTGCTCGCCCTTGCCGTCACCGGCGTCGGCGTCCATGCGCAGTCCGCTGCTGATCTGACCAACGACAGCGCGCCGCGCAAGTTCTCCACCTTGCCGCTGAAGCCGACGCTCACCGAGGCGCAGGCCGCGCAGTTGTCGGCGCGCTTCCTTACGCGCTTCCACTACGACGCGCAGCCGCTCGACGCGGCGATGTCGCAGAAGATCTTCAAGGCCTACCTGGATAGCCTGGACGGCGAGAAGGTGTTCTTCACCCAGGCGGACATGGCCAAGTTCGCGCCGCTGAAGACGCAGCTGGATGGATCGATCTGGAACCAGGACCTGTCCGGTCCGTTCTCGATCTTCAACCTGTACGTGCAGCGCGCGATCGAGCGCATGACCTACGCGCGCGGCCTGCTCAAGCAGGGTTTCGATTTCACCGCGAACGAAAGCTACAACTACGACCGCAAGAAGGCTGACTGGCCGAAGGACCAGGCCGAGCTGGATACGCTGTGGCGTCAGCGCACCATGAACGACTGGCTGCGTTTGAAGCTCGCCGGCAAGACCGACGATGACATCCGCAAGACGCTGGACAAGCGCTATGCCGGCTACATCGATCGCGTGAAGCAGCTCGACGGTGAAGATGCGTTCCAGTCCTTCATGAACGCCTACGCCGAATCCACCGATCCGCACACCGATTACCTCGGCCCCCGTGCGGCGGAGAATTTCGATATCTCCATGAAGCTGTCGCTGGAAGGCATCGGCGCGGTGCTGCAGGCGCGCGACGAGTACACGGCGATCCGTGAAGTCGTGCCCGCCGGTCCGGCGTCCAAGTCCGGCAAGGTGCACGTGGGCGACCGCATCGTGGCGATCGGCGAAGGCACCAGTGGCCCGATGGTCGACGTGATTGGCTGGCGCCTGGACGATGTGGTCAAGCACATCCGCGGCAAGAAGGACACCACCGTGCGGCTGGAGATCCTGCCGTCTGACTCCGGCGTGGACGGCAAGCACGAGCTGATCACCCTGGTGCGCCAGAAGGTGAGCATCGAAGAGCAGGCCGCCAAGAAGAAGATCATCGAGGTCAAGGACGGCAACGTCAGCCGCAAGATCGGCGTGATCGACCTGCCGACCTTCTACTCCGATTTCGGTGCACGCCGTGAAGGCGACAAGAACTTCAAGAGCGCGACGCGCGACGTGGCCAAGCTGCTCGGCGAGCTGAAGGCTGCCGGCGTCGAAGGCGTGGTGGTCGACCTGCGCAACAACGGTGGTGGTTCGCTGGCCGAGGCCAACGAACTCACCGGCTTGTTCATCGACAAGGGTCCGGTGGTGCAGGTGCGCGATGCGCGCGGCCAGGTCGAAGTGCAGGGTGACGACGATCCGGGCATGTCCTGGAGCGGCCCGCTGGCGGTGCTGGTCAATCGTGGTTCGGCCTCGGCGTCGGAGATCTTCGCTGCCGCCATCCAGGACTACGGCCGCGGCCTGATCATCGGCCAGCCCACCTTCGGCAAGGGCACCGTGCAGAACCTGGTCGACCTCGACCGCTTCACGCGCACGGGCCAGGAAAAGCCGCAGTTCGGCGAACTCAAGATGACGATTGCGGAGTTCTTCCGCATCAACGGTGGTTCCACCCAACTCAAGGGCGTGACGCCGGATATCCAGTTCCCGAAGAACGGCGACGAGAAGGATTTCGGCGAGTCGACCTACGACAACGCCCTGCAGTGGACGCAGATCGCGCCGGCGGATTACAAGCCGGTGGCGGACCTCAAGGCCTACCTGAGCCCGCTGCAGACCAAGCATGACGCCCGCGTGGCCCAGGCACCCGCTTGGAAGCTGATGCTTGACGAGCTGGCGCAGTACCGCAAGATGCGCGACCGCACCACGATCTCGCTCAACTTTGCCCAGCGTGAGCAGGAGCGCAAGGATCTCGACGCCCTCCAGGCCGACTACCGCGCGCGCCACAAGGCGATCGATGGCAATACGGCCGCTGAGGACGAGGCATCGCTCGACGATGGCCTCAACGCCAACGAGCGCAGCCTGAAGAGCGAGCTGAAGCAGGAGACGGATGCCAAAAAGGCGGCCGATCCGCAGTTGGATGAAACCGCGCACATCCTGTTCGACGCGGTGGGCCTGATCAAGTCGGACTCCAAGCTGGCGGCGCAGGTGCTGCCGTACGGCGGCAAGTTCGATACCAGCTCGACGGCGGCGGTGTCGCAAACACCGGCTCCGGTCACGCCGGCCTCGACCACGCACTGATCGGTTCGTCAGGAAAACCCAAGAGGGCGGTGCGCAAGCACCGCCCTTTTTCATGCGTAGCGCGCCGCGGCTCCTTCTCCCCTCCGGGGAGAAGGTTGGGATGAGGGGCGGGTGCTCGCGATAGCGTATCTATGAGCACCATCGCCAGCGTGCCGCTTACGCAGCGGGCGTTTCGATCGCCTGCCGGCGCTCGAGTCACTTTTCTTTTGCTGGCCCAAAAGAAAAGTAACCCAAAGAAAACGGCCTTAAGAGCTGGCAGCATTGCGTGAGATAGAAGCGTTGGAAGGTTTGCGCAATCAGATAGTTTGCTGCCCAAGGCGAGACACAGCGGCTACACCGCAACGCGCCATAGCGCAGAGGACTTAAAGCAGGCTCGGCCGAAGGTCGTGATGTTTGTCGCATCCAAGTGCCAGATGGCCGCCACACGACCCACGCTTTAAGCCCTCTGCGCTATGGCGCGTTGCGGTGTAGCCGCTGTGTGTAGGCCATGGGCCGCCACTCATTCGGCTGGCCACGCCCGTCAGGCTCGTATCCCACGCCATGCTATGAGCTCTTTAGGCCATTTTCTTTGGGTTACTTTTCTTTTGGGCCAGCAAAAGAAAAGTGACCCGGACCGCGGCAGCGGTTCGGAACGCCCGCTGCGTAAGCGGCAAGCTGGCGATAACCCCCAGTTGTCGCGCTATGGCGAGCACCCACCCCTCATCCCAGCCTTCTCCCCGGCGGGGAGAAGGAGCTAGAACGCTCAGCCGTAGCGCTGCTGCAGAAACGCGAAGAACGCGCGCAACCCCAACGCCTCGCCACCACGCGGCCGACCCGGGCGATCAGCATCGTTCCATGCGTACGTATCCAGATGCAGCCACGGCGTGGTCTCGGGCACGAAGCGCTCGAGGTACAGCGCCGCGGTGATCGCACCGGCATGGCGGGACGCGCCTGAGTTGGCCATGTCGGCCAGATACGATTCGAGCATCTTGCGGTACGGGCGCCACAGCGGCAGTCGCCACAACGGGTCGTTCACCGAACGGCCGGCGGCGAGCACGCGCTCGGCGAGATCGTCCTGGTTGCCGAACAAGGCGGGCAGGTCGGGGCCAAGCGCAATGCGTGCAGCGCCGGTGAGCGTGGCGAAGTCGATAATCAGATCGGGATTCTGTTCGCTCGCGTAGGTGAGCGCATCGCAAAGGACCAGGCGGCCTTCGGCGTCCGTGTTGTCCACTTCGACGGTGATGCCGGCACGCGTGGTGATCACTTCACCCGGACGCATCGCCGCGCCGGACACGGCGTTTTCCACGGCAGGAATCAGCAGGGTCAGACGCACCGGCAGCTTGGCCTGCATGATCAGGCCAGCCAGGGCGATCGCGTGCGCCGCGCCGCCCATGTCCTTCTTCATCCAGCGCATGCCATCGGCCGGCTTCAGATCGAGGCCGCCGGTGTCGAAGCACACGCCTTTGCCGATCACCGCAAGCTTGGGATCGCTGGCCTTGCCCCAGCTCAGTTCGATCAGGCGCGGCGCGCGATGGCTGGCGCGGCCCACGGCATGGATGGTGGGGAAGTTGGCGTCGAGCAGCTCGTCGCCGACCCATTCGCGCACCTTGGCCTTGTGCGCCTTGCCCAGCCGCTTGACCGCGTCGGCCAGGTGCTTCGGGCCCATGTCCTCGGTCGGTGTATTGACCAGGTCGCGCACGTGCACCGTGGCTTCCACCAGCGGTGCCAGCACGTCCAGGTCGGCGGCGGCGATGGCGAGCCGCGCGGGCGCGCGGCGGGCCTTGCGATAGCGGGTGAACTCGTAGGCGCCCAGCGCCCAGCCCAGCGCGATCTGCTGGGTGTCTTTCAGTACGCCTTCCTCGGCCAGGTGATAGGTGGCCTCGGGCAGGATGCGCGGCAAGCCGCCCAGCGAACTCAGCGCTTCGCTGGTGTCCACGCCGACCAGCACGCGTACCAGCTTGCCGCCTTCATCGGCGATCAGGGCAAACGTGCCCGCTGTGGCATCGAAGCCGCAATCGGTGAGCCAGCGGCGTTGCGCGGCGGTGAGGCGGCGCTTACTGGCGGCAAAACGGGCAACGTCGGTGGTCTCGATGGCGATGCTTTGGCGGTCGCCGGTTTTGCGTTCGATAAGAGCAGACATGAAGTTCCTTGCGCGGCGTAGGGCAGCCGGCCGCAGTGGCGGCGTACGAAGCGCTAATGATGCGCGCTTTTGGGGGTTGGGTCACCCGCTCGCCCATGGCTCGTCATCCCAGCGAAAGCTGGGATCCAGCGCCTTTGGAGGCGCGGCGACAAGGCGAAAGTCACTGGATGACTCGCTACGCTCGCCCCTTCGGGGCCGCCCTACGGGCGTTCTGCGCGCTGCGCGCTTGTCCCGCTTTCGCGGGGATGACGACTCTCTACCATTGGAACTTGCCTAGGTGATTGCGGGCCCCGCGAACTCGCTCAGCCCCGCGCCTCAAGCCAGTCCGCCAGCGCGCCCATGTCACGCAGGTCCAGGTCGGGTGCCCGACCCAGTGCGCCGGGCCAGGGATGTCCCGCGCGGTTGATCCATGCCGTGCGCAGGCCGGCGTCGCGGGCGCCGACCACGTCCAGTTCCGGGTCATCACCCACGTGCAGGATCTCGGCGGGCGTCACGCCCAGGCGTTCGGCGGCGGCCATGAAGATGCGCGCGTCGGGTTTCGCGGCGCCGGTGTCGCGTGCGCTGACGTGATGGGCGAAGTGTGCGCGGATGCCGATGCGCTCGAGATCGGCGTTGCCGTTGGTCAGGCTGGCCACCGGCCAGCGTTCGGCAATGCGTTGCAGGGCAGGGAGGCTGTCGGGATACAGATCGACGTTGTTGCGCGCCGAGAAATAGATGTCCCACAACGTATCGAGCGGTGCCTGCTCGATACCGCAGGCCGAGAACGCGCGCTGCATGGTGATGTAGCGCTGTGCGGTGAAATCGTGGGCGAGATCGGTGCGTTCCGCCGCGACCTCGGCACGAAGCACGCGCATGGCCGGGATCGGCCACGCGCGTGCGACGTCAGGATAGTGCTGGCGCAGATACGCGTCGAGATCGCGGTCTGCGCGCTCCAGGGCCGGCAGCACCGGCCACAAGGTGTCGTCCAGGTCGAGCGTGACGGCGCGAATGCGGACGTAGCGCTCGACCTCGGTGATCACTGGTGCAAGACACCCGAAGCAGGGGTCGGCTCTTCGACCGGCATCTTGATGCCGTTCTCGGCCAGGATCTTGGCGCGACGTGCGTTGTCCTGCTCGGCCAGGGCCGGTGCATCGGTGTACGGCACCAGCTGGTGCTGGCGGGCGAGCGCCTTCACCGCGTCGGTCTTGATGAACTCCATGAAGGCTTCGATCTGCGCGGCCTTTGGGTTGTTCTTGTTGGTGACCAGGTAGAGCGGGGTGTACAGCAGGTAGCTGCCGCTGGTCACGGTGGACACGCTCGGACGCGTGCCGTCGACGCTGACCATCTTCACCTTGCTGTTGCTAGCCACGCCGGACAGGGTGGTGACACCCAGCGCATTGGGGTCGAGCGTGACGGCTTCTTCCAGCTTCGCCGTATTCACGTACAGGCGCGGCGCGGCGACCGGCTGGTTGCCGCGACCGAAGATCAGGCGGCGCAGGCTGTACTCGACACCGTCACCCGGGCTGGCCACGGCATACAGGTTGATCGGCGCGTCCTTGCCGCCGACTTCCTTCCAGTTGGTGATCTTGCCGAAGTAGATCTGATGCAGCTGTGCAATGGTGAGGTTGCTCACCTGGTTCGACGGATGGGTGATCATCACCAGCGCGTCGTACGCAACCGGCAGGAACACCAGATCGCTTTCCGTGCCGCCGGCGCTGCCGCGCGCGCTGCCCGCGATGTCGGCGGTACCGTGTGCGACGGCATCCAGGCCCGATGCTGTGTTGAACGGCTGCATTTCGATGCGGCCCTTGCCGCTCTTTTCCCAGG
The DNA here is from genome assembly GCF_026283945.1 of Dyella humicola. Classification (NCBI taxonomy): domain Bacteria; kingdom Pseudomonadati; phylum Pseudomonadota; class Gammaproteobacteria; order Lysobacterales; family Rhodanobacteraceae; genus Dyella; species Dyella humicola. Next base: position 26,458 of record NZ_JAPDPC010000006.1, on the reverse strand, counting down.
CCTTGCCCACGTCCTCAACCACGCCGCGTGCGGTGGCATAGTCACCACGCCACACCAGTGCGGGTACCGTCGATGCGGCGGGCTTGGCGGGCGACTTGGCCTTGGTCTTGCCGGTGGCAGCAGCAAGCGCGCCGGTGGCGGCGCATGCACTGAATAGCGCAACGATGAGCAGGCGAGAAATGCGAGAGGACATGGCGATGGGGAACCCCGAGGTTTTGATAGTGGTGTTCGCGTGCGGCCTTGACCAGAACGCGTGCAAGAAAAAGCGTGTAACCCGGCTATTTCATCCAGCTCAGGTCCAAACATCAAGCTAATTCATGCGTTTGCACCGCTGAAAAACGCGATGTTGCGCACGCACTGCAAAGTTGTTCATCGCACGTTGTTGTCTCAGAGACGTGCATACGGTCGCACATGGGGTGCGACGGCAGGCTTTAACTCATTCGTGGTCTGTGCGCGTCTGAGTGCGCTATTTTTCCGTGTTCCCCGCGAGTCCGTCACCTTACTCGACCGTCATCCCACCTCACCGTCATCCCGCTTACGCGGGGATGACGAAAATGCGCCGTGACGAATAGTGTGGGGCGACGAGAACCCGGGCCTACGTCCATAGGGAATGACGAACGCAGAAATAGGGGCGCTGCTCACCCCCATCACTCATTCACTCACTCAACGAACATCCACATACCGGACCCCCTCCTCACCCGACACCACCAGCACCAGCTGGCGCGGATTTACGCCGGCAAGTTGCTCCAGCGTGCGCAGGTTCGGCACGCGCAGATTGCCCACGCCGACCACGATGTCGTTGGTCTGCAGGCCCGCTTGTGCAGCGCGGCTGCCCGCGCTGATGGCACTCACGCCCACGCCGGCCACGCCCTGGCCGCGCTGGTTCTGCGAGAGCTCGTTGAAGGTCACGCCCGCCAGGCGCGGGTCGAGCTTGCCGCCATCGAGCGTGGCGAGCTTTTCGGCCACCAGCCTGGCGGTGACGTCGTGCGTGCTGCCATTGCGCTGGATGCTCAGCTTCACCGCGCTGCCCACCGGCAGCAGGCCTTCGGCATTGCGCAGCTCCTGGGCGTTGTGCAGCGGCTTGCCGTCGATCGCGGTAAGCACATCGCCGGCCTGGATATCGGCCTGCTCGGCCGCCGAGCCCGAGGCCACGCGCGTCACTACGGCGCCATCGGTGGCCTTGAGGCCAAGGATCTGGGCGATGCGCGGCGTAATGTCCTGTGTCTCCACGCCGAGATTGCCGCGATTGACCTTGCCGGTGGCGATCAACTGGCGCATCACCTGGCCACTCAGATTGCTCGGAATGGCAAAGCCGATGCCCACGTTGCCGCCCGACGGCGAGAAGATCATGGTGTTGATGCCCACCAGCTCGCCGCGCAGGTTCACCAGCGCGCCACCGGAGTTGCCGGGGTTGATCGAGGCGTCGGTCTGGATGAAGTTCTGGTAGCCGTTGCCACCCAGGCCGCTGCGGCCGAGCGCGGAGACGATGCCCGAGGTCACCGTCTGGCTGAGGCCGAACGGGTCGCCCACGGCCACCACGAAGTCACCCACACGCAGCTTGGACGAATCGGCGATCGTCAGCGCCTGCAGGTTCGTCGCCGCGATCTGCACCACCGCCACATCGGTATCCGGATCGGCGCCGACCAGCTTGCCCTTGAAGTTGCGCCCGTCCTGCAGCGACACCGTGATGTCGTCGGCGCCGCCCACCACATGGTTGTTGGTCAGCACATAGCCCTTGGCGGCATCCACGATCACGCCCGAACCCAGGCTCTGCTCCACCCGCTCGCGGGGTGAGTTGGGCATGCCAAAGAACTGGCGGAACATCGGATCGTCGAAGTACGGGTCGCGCACCTGCACGCGGGTCTTGGTGGAAATGTTCACCACCGCAGGCGTCACCTTCTCCAGCATCGGCGCCAGCGAAGGCAGAGGTTGGCCATCGACGGAAGGTGGCAGGGAGGCTTGGCTTGCTACCGGTGTCAATGTGATCACAGCAAGCGCGGACGCGAGCAGCGTCATTGAAATCACGACCGGTCGGCGGGTGAGACGGGCAAACATGGAGGCTTCATTCCTAAGTAAGGGGCCGTCCTTCGACTCGTCGTTGCGACTGCGGTTCCATCGGTCGTTACTGACGAAAATGCTTTACATCGACCTATCTCAGGGGTAACTTCCCATTCCGTTCGCGACCACAACATCTTGTGTAATCTAGCGGGGAAATAACCCAAGCGCTGGTGTCACAAGACATCCTCGGGGGGATGTGGTCGAAGGTCGGGCAGGGAACGCAAGCGTGGGGCAGCTAAACCGGCTGTGCGGTTCCGGTGCTGGCCTGGCGTGAGCGGCTTAGCCGATATAGATAAGAACAAACCAAAGGGGCCGAGAGGCCGTACCTGGAGGTCAGGAAGCCGATGAGCACCATGCGTGCAACCGTTGTAGGTCGTGACACCGCAGCTATTCCGCTGCAACCGGCGTCTTACGATATCTGGGACAAGAAGTACCGTCTGAAAGCCAAGTCAGGCGAACCGGTCGACGGCAGCGTCGACGAAACCTATCAGCGCGTCGCGCGCGCCCTGTCCGATGTGGAAGCCACCCCAGAGCTGCGTGAGCACTGGTTCGAGCGTTTCCTGTGGGCACTGCGTCGCGGTGCGATTCCGGCTGGGCGCATCACGTCCAATGCCGGCGCGCTGGCGCACAAGCCGGCAACCTCCACCATCAACTGCACCGTGTCCGGCACCATCCGCGATTCGATGGACGACATCCTGGAGAAGGTGCACGAAGCGGGCCTTACGCTGAAGGCCGGCTGCGGCATCGGTTACGAGTTCTCCACGCTGCGTCCGCGCGGCGCGTACGTCTCGGGCGCGGGTGCCTACACCAGCGGCCCGCTGTCCTTCATGGATATCTACGACAAGATGTGCTTCACCGTCTCGTCGGCCGGTGGCCGCCGTGGCGCGCAGATGGGCACGTTCGACGTCAGCCATCCCGACGTGAAGGAATTCATCCGCGCCAAGCGCGAAGACGGTCGCCTGCGCCAGTTCAACCTGTCTCTGTTGATCACCGACGGCTTCATGCAGGCGGTGGAGCACGACCAGGACTGGCCGCTGGTGTTCCCGGTGCACGTCAAGGAACAGGGCGAGATCGACCTCACCGACGCCGCCAAGGTGGTCTGGCGCGAGTGGCCTACCCACGACAACTACGTGGGGCGCGACGATGGCCTGGTGGCCTGCAAGATCTACGGCCACATCCGTGCGCGCCACCTGTGGGACATGATCATGGTGTCCACGTATGACTATGCCGAGCCGGGTTTCATCCTGATCGACAAGGTCAACGAGATGAACAACAACTGGTGGTGCGAGCACATCCGCGCCACCAACCCGTGTGGCGAGCAGCCGCTGCCGCCGTACGGCTCGTGCCTGCTCGGCTCGATCAACCTCACCACCTTCGTGCGCGACCCGTTCGGCCCCAAGGCCCGTTTCGACTGGGACGAATACCGCGAAGTGGTCAAGGTGTTCACCCGCATGCTCGACAACGTGGTGGAGATCAACGGCCTGCCGCTGCCGCAGCAGCGCGACGAGATCCTCTCCAAGCGTCGCCACGGCATGGGTTTCCTGGGCCTGGGCACCACGCTGACCATGCTCAAGATGCGCTACGGCACCGCCGAGTCCGTCTCCTTCACCGAGGACGTGTCCCGCGAGATGGCCGTGGCCGGTTGGGAGGTCGCGCTCGACCTCGCCAAGGAAAAGGGCGCCGCCCCGGTGCTGCTGCGTGACTTCACCGTCACCGGCGACATGCTGCGCAAGCGTCCGGAAATGGTCGCCGACGGCTACAAGATCGGTGACACCATCCCGGGCCGCCTGCTGCACGCCAAGTACAGCCGCTACATGCAGCGCATCGCCTCGGTCGCGCCCAACCTTGTCAGCCAGCTGGCCGAAACCGGCGCGCGCTTCACCCATCACAGCTCGATCGCGCCCACCGGCACCATCTCGCTGTCGCTGGCCAATAACGCCAGCAACGGCATCGAGCCGAGCTTTGCGCACCACTACTCGCGCAACGTCATCCGCGAAGGCCGCAAGACCAAGGAAAAGGTCGAGGTGTTCAGCTACGAGCTGCTCGCCTACCGCGCTCTGATCAATGCCGACGCCATGCCGTTCGCCACCGAAGGCCTGACCAAGCTGCCCGATTACTTCGTGGCGGCCGACGATATCTCGCCCAAAGAGCACGTCGACATCCAGGCCGCCGCGCAATTGTGGGTGGATTCGTCCATCTCCAAGACGGCGAACGTACCTACCGACTACCCGTACGAAGACTTCAAGGACATCTACTTCTATGCCTATAAACAAGGCTTGAAGGGATGCACCACGTTCCGTTTCAACCCCGCCGCGTTCCAGGGCGTGCTGGTCAAAGAATCGGATCTTGAAAGCACCCTCTATCGTTTCGAATTGGAAGACGGTAGCGTTGTGGAACTGAAAGGCAACGAAGAAGTGGAATATGACGGCGAAATGCATACCGCCGCCAATTTGTTCGATGCCTTGAAGGAAGGGTATTACGGAAAGTTCTAAACTAGTCGCCGGTACCTGGCTTCCAGGTGCCGGCTCGCTGGCGAAAGCATTCCGAGTGCCCCAGAGGCAAGGCTCATTACAAGTTCCAAATCCACGTCGGAGGGGATAACACGCATGTCTATCGATACTGAGTTTGATGTGAAAGACGAAGCCGTTGTGGTCGTTGACGCGCCGGTGGAAGTTGCCGCGGTCGAAGTGACGCCGGTGGCAGCACCCAAGAAGGCCCGCGCCGCCAAGAAGAAGTCGTCGCCGGCCAAGAAGGCAGCTCCGGCCAAGAAGGCGGCGAAGAAGGCGGTGAAGAAGACCGCCAAGAAGGCTGCAAAGAAGGCAACTGCCAAGAAGGCTCCGGCCAAGAAGGCCGCTGCCAAGAAGGTCGCCAAGAAAGCGGTGAAGAAGGCTGCCGCCAAGAAGGTCGCCAAGAAAGCCGTGAAGAAGGTCGCCGGCAAGAAGGTCGCCAAGAAGGTGGCCAAGAAGGCCGTGAAGAAGACCGCCAAGAAGGCTGTCGCCAAGAAGGTGGCACGCAAGGTAGCCAAGAAGACCGTCAAGAAGGCGGTCCGCAAGGTTGCCAAGAAGGCTGCAAAGAAGGTCAGCAGCAAAAAGACGGCACGGAAAGCCGCAGTCAAGAAGGTGGCTAGGAAAGTCGCCGGTAAGAAGACCGCCGCCAAGGCGGTCAAGAGGTCCACTGCCAGCAAGAAGGCGAGCGTGAAGAAGGCCGTGCGCAAGCCGGCCAAGAAAGCCGCCCGCCGTAAGTAAGTCGTAAACCGGTCCGGCCCGGCGCTCAAGCGCCGGGCCGGGTCGTCTCGTGACGCGCGCCGCCAAGGCGTCGCTACCACAACCCAGAAACACCGGCCCCAACCAAGGCCCGTCATTCCCGCGAAAGCGGGAATCCAGCGCCTTAAAGGCCGCAGCCCCGTCCATTCCGGGCCACCCACGGTTCTGTTAGCGACCCCCAACGACTCAAGAAGAAGCACACACCATGGCGATCAAGATCGAAAAGAAGATCAAGGGCTACAACGTCGTCAAGCCCGAGGACAAGGCGGCGCCCGCCGCAGCACCCGCCGCGCCCAAAGAAGCGCCCAAGGCGGAAGTCATCCAGATGCACGAGAGCCTGGAGCGTCCCGAGACGCTGGTCGGCTCCACCTACAAGATCAAGTCGCCGCTGTTCGAGCATGCGTTGTACGTCACCCTCAACGACATCGTGCTCAACGCCGGCACCCCGTACGAGCAGCGCCGCCCCTTCGAGATCTTCATCAACTCGAAGAACATGGACCACTTCCAGTGGATCGTGGCGCTCACCCGCATCACCTCGGCCGTGTTCCGCAAGGGCGGCGACGTCACCTTCCTGGTGGAAGAGATGAAGGCCGTGTTCGACCCCCGCGGCGGCTACTTCAAGGCCGGCGGCGTCTACATGCCCTCCATCGTCGCCGAGATCGGCACGGTCATCGAGCAGCACATGAAGATGATCGGCCTGATCCACGACCCGGAGATGGACGAATCCACCCGCAAGCTGGTCGCCGAAAAGCGCGCCGCCTACGAGGCCGTCACCGCCGGCAAGAAGGCCACCCCCGCCACCACCGACGCCCCCGCCGAAGCCACCAACGGCTTCCCGCCCGGCGCCACCCTCTGCGTCAAGTGCAACACCCAGGCGCTGGTGCTGATGGATGGGTGTCAGACTTGCTTGAATTGCGGTTACAGCAAGTGCGGTTAATCGCACGGCTCATGTGCTGAAACATCCAAAGGGCGGCAGCGATGTCGCCCTTTGTTGTTTTTTGGGGGCGTGGACGAGAACAGCAGATGGGGAAGGCATGGAAAGCATGTGGCCAATCCTTCGCCTTGTTCCTACATAGCGACAAGCCGGGGGTAGGCGCCGGCGGCGCGCCCTTGCTTGCCGGCCTGGCTTCATCCGATAGTTGACGGAGCGCCTCAGGGCGTGACGCGGACGCTGGAGAAGGACGGGTACGCTGCGCCTCGAGGCAAGGTCTTGGATGGCTATGAGCCGGAAGATGATTTCCATATATGTCGCCGCAGCGCTCTTGTTGGCGGGTGCCATGCACTTCTATGAGCGAACGGCCGAGCGAAGGCGCGCCGAGTTTCTTGATAAGGCGGCGGCAGCGCTCCGCTTAAAGAGCATCGTTCCAATGCATAACCCGCCAATCGAGCGGGACATAGTAGCGTTGGCTGAAAAAGATTCTTCGAGGTTCTGTCACCCGCAGAATGGTTCCGCGGACGGATGCCGACTAGACGCGACTCTAATGGATGACCAGTGGATCGTTTTCGCGTGGCCCTATGTCGGGAATCCAGAGACTGGATGCTGCGCGGTCGACAGCGCACATCTATTCATATACACGCGGTCAGGCAAGTTTCTACGCGAGGAAAGGGGTGGTCCTTGAGCAGCGTCGGTATCCATTGACTGGCGTGGCTCTGTATTGCTTTTAGGTCCGCTCCCACCCGGAGCAGACACTTTCATGGGGAGGTGAAAGGGATGAACGGACTGATATTAAACGGCACAATCGCCAGATTTGCTGGCATCACGGGGCTTCTGCTGATGCTTGCCGCTTGCGCAGATTCGGGCCCTCTAAAGATTGGCAAGGACACTTACAGCATATCTACGCGTGTTCCCCTCTCCGGGCCTGCCGGTGCAAAGGGCGATGCCTTGAAAGAGGCCAATCGGTTCTGCGCCGGTCAGAGCAAGGAAGTACTTCTGCAAACCGAGAACTCGCAAGAATGCGCTTTGCATGGTGGCTGCGGAGAGGCTGAGATCACCTTTCTTTGTGTGGCTGGTGACGATCCGCGCTACCTGGAGCAACATCAAATGAGAAAGGATAACGGCGTCTCTGCGACAGAAATTCACTAGTCGATGACTTACGTCCGCTTGCGACCCGAGCAGACATAATTGACGGCGAGAGGTTATCCGGACACAGCGCAACAGGGGGAAGTGTCGTGAAAGCCAAGATCATATTGATATCAGTCGTTGCCGCACTCGCAGGTTGCGCCAGCACAGCGCCCGTCAAGATAGGCGCGGATACGTATTACGCATCTAAGACCAATACGGCCGGCATCTTCGGAGATGTCTCCGCAGTCGCTGGCCAGCTTATGGCGGATGGAAACCAGTTCTGTGCCGCTCAAAACAAACAGTTCGAGCTTGTTACGGAAAACACGGACCAGAATGTTCCGGGAGTTCGCTTCGGCGGAGCTTCAATAACGTTCAAGTGTCTCGACCACGCGTCCAATCCTGTGATGCGTAAGGACAACGGGGTTAGCACTGTCGAAACACACTAAGGGTTTCGCCCCATTGCATCGGAATAACGGGAATAACGGGGTCAGGTTGCGTTATTTCTCGCCAGCTGGCCGCGGTGGTTGCAGGAAACTCAACCTGACCCCGTTTCAGCCTACGCCCCCAACTCGTTCGGCGTGCTCGTGGCAAGCTGAACGGCTTAGCCCCGAACCCGGCCATAACGGGCAAAATAGGCGGCTGGCTACGTGCGATGCCCGCTCCCGGCATCTCACTTCGTGCCGCCTTACTCGATATGGATCAATGCTTGTGACCACTACCACACCACCGTCCGGCGGCGCCGATGCCGCCCTGCTGCAGCGCGTACGCGCAGCGGCGCAGCTGCTTGAATCGGTGGCGGCCGATCGACTCGTGCTGGACACGCTGCCGACGGAAGATCGCCAGCGCCTGTCTCAGGCGGTGGCGCAGGTCTATCACCCCGATCCGGTCGAGCGCCGGATCAAGCTGAAGGCAGCCCAGAAGGCGCGGCACGCGGCGAAGATCCAGGCCGAAGACAGCGTGCTCAACCAGACCGGCATCCGCGAACTGCGCCGCAAGCCAGTATTCACCACGCCGAATGTGTTTGCTCCGCAGGGTTTCCAGGCGCACGACATTTCGCCCGATGTCGACGCCGCGCGACCGCGCGAATCGATCGAGCCCAAGCACTGCTATGTGTGCAAGCAGAAATATTCGGCCATCCATTTCTTCTATGACCAGCTGTGCCCTGCCTGTGCTGCGTTCAACTACGTCAAGCGCACCGAACTGGTCGATTTAAGCGGTCGCGTCGCACTTCTGACCGGTGGTCGCGTGAAGATCGGTTATCAAGCCGGCCTGAAATTGCTGCGCGCCGGTGCGGAGCTGATTGTTACCACGCGCTTCCCGCGCGACTCGGCGGCACGCTATGCCGAGGAAGCGGACTTCGGCGAATGGGGCCATCGCCTGCAAGTCTACGGACTGGACCTGCGCCACACGCCCAGTGTCGAAGCGTTCTGCCAGGAACTGGTCGCCACGCGGCCGCGACTGGACTTCATCATCAACAACGCCTGCCAAACCGTGCGTCGCCCACCCGACTTCTATGCGCACATGATGGACGGCGAGCGGGCTGCGCTGCACGACATGCCCGAACACGTGCGCAAGCTGGTCGGTCATTACGAGGGCCTGCGCGGCTCCAACATCTTGCCCGATGCGGGCGTTTCGGCGACCCCGCTGGCCAGCCGCGCCGCGGATCTGCCTGGCCTGGCCCGCGCTGCCGAACTATCCCAGGTGCCGCTGCTGCCCGAAGAACTGCTGGCGCAGAGCCATCTGTTCCCCGAGGGCAGGCTCGACCAGGACCTGCAGCAGATCGATTTGCGCGAACGTAATTCGTGGCGCTTGCTGATGGCCGAAGTCCCCTCGGTGGAATTGCTGGAAGTGCAGCTGGTCAATGCGATCGCGCCGTTCATCATCAATGCACGACTGAAGCCGCTGATGCTGCGCACACCGGAACGCGACAAGCACATCGTCAACGTGTCTGCGATGGAAGGCCAGTTCTACCGCAACTTCAAGACCACGCGCCATCCACACACCAACATGGCAAAGGCCGCGCTCAACATGATGACGCGCACCTCGGCCACGGACTACCACAACGACGGCATCCACATGAACAGCGTCGACACCGGCTGGGTGACCGATGAGGATCCGGCCGAGCTGGCAGCGAAAAAGGTACTGGAAGAGCGTTTCCACCCACCTCTGGACATCGTTGACGGCGCCGCGCGCATCGTCGATCCGATCATCAGCGGCATGAACACCGGCGAACACGTGTGGGGGCAGTTCTTGAAGGATTATCGACCGACGGACTGGTAAGTCGGTCAGACGAAGTCATGGAGTCGCAAGAAACGGGGTCGGCAAGAAACGGGGCCAGGTTGGACCACCCCCGTTTCCGGTGCTATGCCCGAAAGGGAGCCATCTGGCGATGTATGACGACCAGCAGGGTTATTTCGATGGGCTGATTCGGTTCTTGCAGAGTGTCCAAGCAGATGGACCGCGCAACGTTTGCAACGCTGTCGAATCTGAAAAAGGGGGTGGAGTGAGCTGGCCCGGATTCCGCCTAGGTCTCCGCCGCCTTTTGCGCGAGTTCTTTGATCTTGAGCAAACGCAACTGTTCAGACTTTCTGAGCCCTTCGCGAGCCTCTTTAATCACTTCGTGGGCCAGATTTTGGTTGGTGTGATGCCGCTTCATATCGATAGCGGCATCCAGCCGTTGCTGGGCTGCCTTGATCGCATTATCGACGCGGTAGAGGGGGCCATGCGGGTTCGTAGTCAGGGGTGGGTCGTAGCTTTTCGTCATGGTGTTTCTCGTGATCAGGACGGCACGATATCCCTGTTGACCCCGCTCCGCACGCGCATTGTCGTTACCTGCTTGGAAACAAAAGGGTGAAGACAGGGGGCAGAGTGCATTTTTCCTAAAACTCGACTCTCACTCTTGCTTGCATCCGGGAACACGCACGCCAAGCGCATCCCAGCCCGCGCGCCCCAGCTTTCGCAACGTCTCAATATTTCGGCGGTAGATCTCGTCCGGGTCGCTCATCGCATCGGCGGCGCGTTCGATGCTTGCTTCGCGCAGCAGATGTAGCGTGGGCCACGGTGATCGGTTGGTGGCGTTCTCGATATCATCCGGCGCGGTGTCGGCGAACTGGTAGTGCGGGTGAAAGCTGGCGACCTGTAGCACGCCGTCGAGCTTGAGTGTCTCGACAGCGGTATCGGCGACATCGAGGAAGTCGTTGTAGTCGAGGAAGTCGCCCAGCACATGCGGGTGGATCAGCAAGGTCGTTTCACACTCGTTCGCATCGACGGCCGCGAGGCATTGCAGCTCGCCGCAGAGATCGTTCAGCAACGTATCGGTATCGCGGGCATGGCTGACCGCATAGCGGATTTTCCCGTGAATGAATGGCGCTCGTGCGAACGGACAGAGATTGAGGCCGACCACGGCGCGCTCCACCCAATGGAGGGTGGCGTCGATGTAGGGCGTATCAGCGGCGCTCAGACCGGCGCTGATGGCGGAAGGTGTGTCGGTCATGGGCAAGATCACAGCCGGGTCAACACGCACTATAGCCCTCATGCCGAATGCGCTCGGTCCCGGGGCATGACTGGGCAACAACAGGGGTCAGAGTGCACTTTCCTCAATGGTTAAATGTCGACGTTGACGCCCGTTTTGCCCGATTGGCCTCCGCCCGGTACGCCCGGCAAAGACTGGCTTAGCTGTTCGGCACGTTCGCTCAGCGCCAGCAGAGCGGTAAACAGGCCGTCGGTGATGTGGCCGTTCAGCGGCCAATGGCCCGGCTCCACGCTTTGGCTGTTGGCCTGCACATCGCGAAACGCTTCGCTGTTTGCGAGCAGGCGCGCCAGTGCGTGGATGCCGGTGCAGTGCATGGCCAGCGTCGCCTCCGCGCGTGCCCTGGCGCCGCGGCTTTCGGTGATCATCCAGTGAACCCGGCCCAGAGGATTGAGGTGTTTGTCGTCCATGGGCTCGGCGTCGTGAGCACTGGGACGGTGATTGGATTGAGCCATGATCAACTCCGTTGAGGATGCTGGTGGTTGCAGACGCATCTGCGTAGGACACGGCTGATCGACGGATAAGCGCTGGCGGCTATCCGTGTAGGGCAAAGCCCTTTTTTAAGGTAAGTCGTCACCAAGGTGCGGTGCATCGCCCAACCAGCCGATGCACCGCGGAAACGATCATAAGGACGCGCTTACCCGTTCATCGCTCGCTCGTCGCTGAGCTGCGTGGCGTACTGCTCAAGGCACTGGATCGCCATGGCCACTCCGTCCCTGAAAGGCGTTGGGAGTGGCCCTATCAAGGGCTTGGCGCTGGGGTGAATTGCGGTAGCCCTTCGATACCGCTCGTCCTCAAACCACAGTCGCGAAAGCGCGTAGTGCGCTAGCGCAACGTCGTCGAAGGTCATGCAGCGTGACGAGTGTGTCTGTGGGCCGTGCGCCAGTGGATCGGCGGCGGGCGAGGTGGCGAACGGGTCACCCAAGGAGGGAAAAGACAGGCGTGCGGGTGCCGTATGATCGTGGACAGCCATGATCAACTCTCAGGTAGTTGGTGATGGTTAGCGGGTCGTGGGTGTTAGTAGCACCTGCGGCCCGCGCCTCATGACATTGCTGCCATGGTCACTCGCGTAGCCCCATACGAAAGAACGCCGCGAGTGACAGTCCGAAAGTAGCAAAGGCCGGGTTCGCCGCCTGTCAGGGAATGCCGTTGCGGCCTATCCGTCCATGTGACAGAGCCGTCGTCGTCCAAGAGCTCGTCAGGAATCCTAGCCTTCGTGAAGTCCTCTTGCGTGAGGGGCTGGGACTTGAGGGTAACCTTTGGCAGATGTCGGTAGTTCTTTATGGTTTGCTTCCGACCCATAGTAGGTATGCCGTTCTGCCTTCGACGACACCGACTCTGCCAGGGGTTGGAGGCATCAAGTAAGCCCAACCGCGCCTTCGACGTCATTCTTTCTCTGGAAGGCGTGCACAGGTGCGCGTGGTACTGCAGCGCCGCTAAGATGCGTCGAAGCCTTTCCTTTCGGTCTTGGCATGCCCAAATCCCCCCAATCCGCTTCACCCAGATCTACCCCTGGCGCTGATGCGTCGCCGCCTCGCAAGCGCGGCCGTCCGGCGCAGGACGCCAACGAAGGCTTGCGCAGGGAGCTTATCGAGCAGTCTGCGCGGTTGTTTCGGGAGAAGGGCTACGGCAATACCACGGTACGCGATATCTCCGCCGCGGCGGGCGTGCATGCGGGAAGCTGGTTTTATCACTTCAAAACCAAGCAGGACATTCTGCAGGCCGTGATCGAGCATGGGCTGACGGTGGCGTTGGCCGACATCGAAGCCATCGACGTGGATGGCCTGCCTCCCCGCGAAGCGATGCGACAGCTGGTGCGAGCGCACCTTTACACGCTGCTCGCGCCGAACCAGGACTTCATTCCGGTGATGCTGTACGAATGGCGCTCACTGGATGCCTCCGCACAGGAACACATCATTGCGCTCAAGGATCGCTACGAGTCCATCTGGACGCGTGTCATCGAGCGCCTGCATGCATCGGGCGAGTGGGCGCAACCGACACCCGTCGACAGACTGCTGATGTTCGGTGCGCTCAACTGGACGGCCCAGTGGTATCAGGCGGGCGCTGGCATCAGCATCGATGCGCTCGCCGATCAGGCGGTGCGTTTCATCTTGCGTGCGGTGCCGTGAGCGCAACGCAGCAGCGGCACAATGGCGCGAGCCGCCGATCAGGCTGCGGTGATTTCCAATAGCACGCCCCCAGGCGCCACTTGCGCCCCGACCTCGATAAACAAGCCCTTGACCGCGCCGGCAAATGGCGCCGCGATGCTGTGTTCCATCTTCATCGCCTCGACCACCAGCAAGGCCTGGCCGGCGGCGACGGTCTCGCCTTCGGCAACATGCAGTGCAACGACGCGGCCGTTCATCGGCGAGCTGATGCGGCCGTTGCCCGCTTGTGCACCTTGTCGAGCCGACCTGGCGTAGGTGGTATCGACGGCGCTGTGCTCGACGCCCTCCAGCGTGAACTGGCAGCACGTCTCGGTGAAGGCGACGTCCAGCTGGTGGGTCATGTCGCCCATGGCCAAGGTCACGCGCCCCTCTGAGTCGGATGCAACCTCCACCTCGGCTGAGCCTTCGTTCCATGCCAGTGCCCAGCGCCGCTCTGCCAGTGCGCGAAGCCGAACCTCGATGTCCACGCCATCCAGCGTGAATCGGCATGACGTGGCGTGCGCGTGACTGCTGGCCCAGCCCTGTAGTTCAGCAGGATAGCGTCGCGCGGCGGTCTGCCGCCGGTGCGTGAGCAACACGGCTGCCGCTTGGCATGCAAGCACACTCGGTGCCTGCCGCTGTCGTGTCGATAAGGGAAAGTGCAGGTCGATGAAAGCCGTCGACACATCGCCGGCCAGGAAGGCAGGATGGGTCACACACTGTTGCAGAAACGCACGATTGCTCGGCAGGCCGAGCAACAGGCAATCCCCCAGCGCGTTGGCGAGGCGCCGGCAGGCGTCGGCACGGTCGTTGCCGTGCGCAACGATCTTGGCAAGCATCGAATCGTAATGCGGCGAGACGACAGCGCCATCGGCGAGCGCGTGATCGGTACGCACCTCGCGTGGGGCGCGCCAACGCGTGATCGTTCCGCTCTGCGGCAGAAAATCCTGCTGCGGATCTTCGGCGCACAAACGCACTTCGATGGCATGGCCGCCGTTTGCGCGGCGCGCATCGATCTCGTCCTGACCCAGCGGCAGCACCTCGCCCAGCGCCACGCGCAATTGCCATTCAACGAGATCGATGCCGAGCACCGCCTCGGTCACCGCGTGCTCGACTTGCAGACGCGTGTTCATCTCCATGAAGTAGAAGCTGCCGTCTGGCGCGAGCAGGAATTCCAGCGTGCCCGCACCCACGTAGCCAATAGCCCGCGTCGCGGCCACCGACACCGCCCCCATGCGCTCGCGCAGCTGAGGCGACACCGCAGGCGATGGCGATTCCTCGATGAGCTTTTGGTGGCGGCGCTGCACCGAACAGTCACGCTCGCCCAGGTGGACGACGTTGCCATGCGCATCGGCGAATACCTGCACCTCGATATGGCGTGGTTCGATGATGGCTCTTTCCAGTATCAGCTCGCCGGAAGCGAAGGCGTTCTCGGCCTCCGAACGTGCCGACTGCAGTGCGGCGGCAAACTGTTCCGGATGGTCAACGCGCCGCATGCCTCGCCCGCCGCCACCCGCCGCCGCCTTGATCATCACCGGGTAGCCGATGCGGGCGGTTTCCCGCGCCATGCGCTCGCCCGTTTGATCCTCACCTTGATAGCCCGGCACGCAGGGCACGCCAGCGGCCTCCATCAAATGCTTGGCGCCAGCCTTGTTGCCCATGGCACGAATGGCAGCTGCCGGCGGGCCGACGAAGACCAGGCCGGCGTCGATGCAGCTTTGCGCAAATGCGGCACTCTCGGCGAGGAAGCCATAACCGGGATGCACCGCCTCCGCGCCGGACCGACGTGCTGCATCGAGGATGGCGGTGATGTTGAGGTACGAGGCTTGTGGCTCTGACGCCCCGATCGGCAGCGCCATGTCCGCCGCCCGACAGTGCGGCGCATCGCGATCCGCTTCGGCATACACGGCAATGGTGAGCATGCCAAGACGCCGGGCGGTGCGCTGGATGCGTAGCGCGATCTCGCCGCGGTTGGCGATCAGCACCGAGCGGAACCCTGCATGCTGGTTGGGCATCAGGCTTTCCTGTCGGGCAGGGTGTTCATGTATTTGCAGATGATGCTGAGCATCACCTCATCCGCGCCGCCACCAATCGACGCCAGGCGTCCGTCACGGTAGAAGCGCGAGACCGGATTTTCCCAGGTGTAGCCCATGCCGCCCCAGAACTGCAGGCAGGTATCTGGCACGGCACGCGCGAGGCGTCCCGCCTTGAGCTTGGCCATGGAAGCCAGTTCCGTCACGTCCTGTCCGTTGATGTACAGCTCGCACGCTCGATGGGTCAGCGCGCGCAGTGCCTCCACTTCGGTCTTGAGTTCCGCCAGCTTGAAATGGATCCACTGGTTATCGAGCAGGCTGGCGCCAAACAGCTTGCGCTCGCGGGCGTAGTCGATCGTGCTGTCGATGCATGCCATCAACATTTGCAGGTTGCTGGCGGCTGCCCACATGCGCTCTTCCTGGAACTGCAGCATCTGGTAGGTAAAACCTTTGCCCTCATCGCCAATGCGGTAGCGCTGCGGCACGCGCACGTCGTCGAAGTAGATCAGGCCGGTATCCGAGGCGTTCATGCCGATCTTGCGGATCTTCTTTCCAACCGACACGCCCTTGGCATCCATTGGCACGATGATCAGCGACTTGTTGCGGTGCGCGGCGTCATCGGACGTATTGGCCAGCAGGCACATCCAGTCGGCCTGCAGGCTGTTGGTGATCCACATCTTGCTGCCGTTGATGACGTAGTCGTCGCCATCCTTGCGCGCGTACGTCTTGATGGCTGCCACATCCGAACCGGCGCCTTGCTCCGACACGCCGATGCATGCCACCGCGTCGCCGCTGATCGCGGGCGCCAGGAACTGGGCGCGTAGTTCGTCGGAGCCGAAACGTGCCAACGCGGGCGTCGCCATGTCGGTTTGCACGCCGATCGCCATCGGCACGCCGGCGCAGTGGATGTGGCCCAGCGTTTCGGCCATCGCCATCGCGTAGGAATAGTCCAGGCCCAGGCCGCCAAACTGGGTGGGCTTGGCGATGCCGAGGAAGCCCAGCGTGCCCATCTTCTTGAACAGCTCCTTGGCGGGAAACATCTCTGCCGTCTCCCAGTCGTCGACATGCGGGTTGATCTCGCTGTCGATGAAGCGCTTGAGGCTGCGTTGCAGCTCCTGGTGCTCATGGGTGAACTGCATGCTGTCTCGCTCCGGTGATCCTGGACGGGTAGATGGATGGCGTGGCTACGGTCGAGCGACGGCGAACTGGATGGGATGCAGCTTGCGCCGGCGCGCCTCGTCGCATACGGCAAGCACGCAGGCCAGCACCTTGCGGGTGTCGCGGGGATCGATCACGCCGTCATCCAACAGGCGTCCCGACAGGGTGAACGCATCCGATTGCCGCTCGAAGGTATCCATGACCTTGGCGCGCATCGACTCGATGGCCGCGTGATCGACCGCCTGCGCCTTGCGCTGCATGCCGGCGGCCATGACCGTCGCCATGGTGTCGGCCGCTTGCTCGGCGCCCATCACGGCGGTCTTGGCATTGGGCCAGCTGAAGCAGAAGTCCGGAAAGAAACCGCGCCCGGACATGCCGTAGTTGCCAGCGCCAAACGAAGCGCCGCAATGCACGGTGATGCGCGGCACCGTTGCGTTGGACATGGCCTGGATCATCTTCGCGCCGTGCTTGATCATGCCGCCCTGCTCGGACGCCTTGCCGACGATGAAGCCGGTGGTGTTCTGCAGGTACAGCAGCGGCAGATCGGACTGGCAGCAGGCCTGGATGAAATGCGTGGCCTTGTTGGCGCCCGCCGGATCGAGCGGCCCGTTGTTGGTGATGATGCCGAGCCGCATGCCACAGATAGCCGCGTGTCCGGTGACGGTGGCCGGCCCGTAGTCCGGCTTGAATTCGAGGAAGTCCGAACCATCAACGATGCGCGCAATCACTTCGCGCATATCCAAGGGCTTGCGGTGGTCGGTCAGCGCAATGCCTAGCAAGGTTTCCGCATCGAAACGCGGCGCCTGATACGGCCGATCGATGGGCGGAAGGTCGCGATTCCAGTCCAGTGCGGCGAGCAGCTCCCGCGTGATGCGCAGCGCATCCGCATCGTCTTCGGCGAGATATTCGGCCTGACCCGACAAGCTGGCGTGCATCTCGGCGCCACCCAGCTCTTCCTCCGTGGCCACTTCGCCGGTGGCCGCCTTGAGCAGGGGAGGGCCGGCCAGGAACGCGCGCGCGCGATCACGCACCATCACCACGTAGTCCGACAGGCCAGGCATGTACGCGCCACCTGCCGTACTGGAGCCGTGCACCACGCTGATCACCGGTATGCCCGCCGCCGAGAGCCGCGCAAGCCAGTAAAACGCGCTACCTCCATGAATAAAGGTCTCCACCCGATACGCCAGCAGGTTGGCACCAGCCGACTCGACCAGGTGGATGAACGGCAGTTTTTGTTCGAGCGCGATGCGCTGTGCGCGCTGGAATTTCTCGATGCCCATTGGCTGCACCGCACCCGCATCGATGCCTGCATCGTCGACCACGATCATCGCGCGCACGCCGCTCACCCAGCCGATGCCCACGATCAAGCCGCCACCGGCAACGGAACGTTCCGGATCGGCGTGGTCCAGACAGAAGCCGGCCAGTGTGGACAGTTCAAGGAAGGGTGCGCCGGCATCGAGCAGGCGGCCGAGCCGGTCGCCTGGCAGCAATTGGCCGCGCCGCTCGAAACGTTCGCGCGATGCCTCGGACTTTTCGCGCGTGCGCGCTTCCAGGGCGCGCAATCGCGCGATGAGGTGGCTGAGCGCGGCGTGGTTTTGCCGGAAGGTTTCGCTCTGCGGAATGATGCGGGACTCAAGCGTGGGCATCGGTGGCCTCCATGCGCGGCATTGGCCACGTGCTAGTCAGGCGGCGCGTAGCCCCGCCAAAGTCAGGATGCTCGGCGTCGTCGCGGGACAACGGCAGCCCATCCAGCAACATGATCATCTCGCTACTCATGCATGATTGGCCGGAATACGCACCGGCATCGCCAGCAGTACCTGTGCCATGCCCTTGCCCAGCGCGTCATGTCGCAACGAGGCCATGCCGCCGCCACCCAGTGCCTGCTCGCAGACGAAGTTGAGCGCATGGATGCCCGGCAACTCATAACGTGTGACGCGCCCCTTCACCACATGCGCGAGGTAGGCGGCCACGGCGTCTTCGGTCAACTGCGCGCGCAGCAACGGGAGGTCCTCGGGGCGGCGCGCCATCACGCCGATATTGACGGTGTCACCCTTGTCGCCACTGCGTGCGTAGGCGAGCTCGATAAGAGGAACTTTTCGACCAGGGTTGACGAGTGGCGCAGGCGATGTGCGAGCGGCAGCGACGGGTGGTGCTTCAAGCCGGACGCCGCCCGTCGGCACGCTCACGTCCAAACTCTCGCCACCCAGCAGCGTCACCTGCGGACGAACCCTCGCCTTGTCGAGCAGGAAAGCGAATTGCTTGATCGCGGGCGTCACGCTGGGGCGCCCGCCGGCGCCCGTCGTGCCCGGTGCCCATGACGTGGCAGCGGGTGCGATTTCCCGCGCAAACAATTCCAGCGCCGACTTTTCCGTGTGGGCGACTGCCAGCCACATGACCGATTCGAAACGCGGCACCTGTGGCTGGTGCGGCCCGAACAGATAGGCAGAACCCAGCGTTTCGACATGCGTATCGCTGTAATCCGGGAGACCCAGCTTGCGGAACAGTTCACGCGTGCGTTCCAGGATGGCGTCGGCCGTACGCCGAGCCTTGCGGTCCGCATCGAAGCCGACCACGGTGAGCTGGCCCGTCGCGCGGTAACCGTCGGCATAGGTGGCGCTCACTTTGTAATCCGACGTCGGCGCGCGACCGCGTGCACCATTCACGTCCACGCGATGCTCGCCGGTCTGCGTCATGGTGGCCTGCGTGAAATCGCATATCACGTCAGGCAGCACATAGCGCGCAGGGTCACCAATCTCGTAGAGCAGCTGCTCGCCCACCGTCGCCGGCGTCACCAAGCCACCGCTGCCCTCGGGCTTGGTGACGGTGAAGCTGCCGTCGGCGCGGCATTCCACGATGGGGTAGCCGCTGTATGCCCAGTCGGGTACGGACTCCCAATCGGTGTGCAGGCCACCGACGCCCTGGCAGCCACATTCGATGATGTGTCCCGCGAGGCTACCGGCCGCAAGGCGAGCGTAGTCATCGCTTGCCCAGTCAAAGGCATGCATCAGTGCGCCAAGCGTGACTGCGCTGTCGACGCAGCGGCCGGTAATGACCACCTGCGCGCCTGCATCCAAGGCCGCCTTGATTGGCAACGCGCCCAGGTAGGCATTGGCGCTCAACACCTTGGCCGCTAGCGGGCTATCGCTCTGCCATTCGCGCACGCCCTCGTCGCGCAACGCGGGCAGCAACGACATCACATCGTCGCCTTCCACCACGGCGATGCGCACTTGCAGCCCCCATTCGTCTGCCAGCGCCTGCAGTGCCGCGGCGCAACCGCGCGGATTGACGCCGCCCGCATTGGCGATGATGCGAATGTTCTGCGCCAACGCATCCTTGAGTACGGCGCGCATCGCCACACCAACGAAATCCGTGGCGTAGCCCAATGACGGGTCTTTCATGCGAGCCGTGGCCAGCAGCGACATGGTCAGCTCGGCGAGGTAATCGAACACCAGAAAGTCGATACGACCCGACGCGACCAGTTGCATCGGCCCGGTGACGCTGTCACCCCAGAAACCGCTGGCGCCGCCAATGGAGACGGAGTCCTTGCGCATCTCAGCGGCCCGTCCCGTCAAAGGCCCGCTGGTCCAGGGCCGTGAAATCATTAGCCGAGCACTGGACGGCATGGCCGCCATGTTCGCGATGCGTGGTAATCCACAGCACTTGAACGCGCTGCCCGATGGGGAGTTCCTGATCCGTGCTCACGCGATGCTCGCCTCGCCAGAGAGAGTCGATGGGACAGCCTTTGTGATACTAAATCATTTGCTTGAATAAATAACAATCACCACGCATGATCGAAATGCCGCCACGTCACCTCCTCGCAGTAGCGCCTCGAGGACGCGAGGGAGCAACGCGTGCAAGCAGTGTCCGTCCCGCCACTCGAAGCGGACATAATCGATAACAGTTTGGTCAAGCTTTGATGGCTCAGGGGGAGTCAATGCTGATCACGGTTGCTTTGCGATTTTCTCGCTTGGAAGGCTCCGCTCCGGTGGAGTGTTCCGTTCCATCTGGGAGAGATGGGATGACATGGGGCGGCTTATGACCGGGCGCACATGGAAGGGCGTGGCCATCGGCGTAGTCGCGCTACTCGTTCTCGGCAGCATGGCGCTAAGCCTTGCCCTTCCGGGGCGCGGCGAGCCGCGCAACACTCCCGCTCCCTTGCAAGCGATGCATTTCCCCAAGGGCTTCCTGTGGGGCGTGGCGATCGCCGGACAACAGACGGAAAGCGTGCCGGCCAGCGACTGGACGGCATTCGAGGCCGAGGTGTTTCGCGACCATCGGTTTGCCGACGGCGACAAACTCGGCGCCACCTCGCCCGGCAATCTCCGCGATTTCGGCCGATGGCCCGAGCAGGTACGCATCCACAAAGCGGGATTCGACCTCCTTTACGACCAGGACATCGAGGCCGCAGCGCATCTCGGTCTCAACGCGTTCCGCGTCTCGATCGAATGGGCCCGCCTGTTTCCGCGCGCCGGCATGACCCAGCCCGACCCCGAGGCGATCGCGTATTACCACAAGCTCTTCGCGGCGATGCGCAGCCGCGGCATCGAGCCGGTGGTGACCCTGTTCCACTATGTCTCGCCGGCTTGGTTCTTCGACGCGGACGCGAACGGCAAGCACGGATGGGAGCGCGCCGATGCAATGACGCTCTGGCATGCCTATGTCGAAGCCGTAGCGCAGAATTTCATTCCCGAGGTGCGGATCTGGTGCACGCTCAACGAACCGATGGTCTATCTCTATGACGGCTATGTCCTCGGCTCTTACCCGCCGGGCGAGAAGCGCGGCGACTTCGCCGCCGCCCAGGACGTCTACGCCGCGCTGCTGCAGGCGCATGTCGATGCTTATCGGGTCCTGCACCACGTCGCCAGCGCGCGCGGCACCTCGGTTTCAGTCGGGTTGACCCAGAATCTCGAGGTCTTCGAACCCTATGACCGCTACTCGCCCCTCGACCGGGCGCTCGCCTGGGTTGTCGACAAGAGCTGGAACTGGGATTTCCTGGACGCGGTTGCCAGCGGCCGCATGCGCATCACCACGACCGGCATCGACCGCCCGATCGAGGGCTTGGCCGGGACCGAGGACTATGTCGGGGTCAATTACTACAGCCGAAACTATGTGCGCGGCGATTGGCGACATCCCTTCGCTCCCGAGGTCGGCAACGTAGCGCCCGACCTGCCTGGCGAGGAGCGCAACGACCTGGGCTGGCCCTCTTATCCGCACGGCTTCTACGCGATGCTGACCAAGGTCGGAAAGCGCTATGCAAAGCCGGTGATGATCCTCGAGAACGGGACGGCCGATGGCGCCGCCGACGATAAGGAAAGACAACGCTATCTGGTCGCGCATATCCGCGAAGCCTGGCTCGCGCGCCGGGACGGCGTTGATATCCGCTCTTATGTCCACTGGTCGCTGATGGACAATTTCGAATGGAATGAGGCGTTCGACGCGAAATTCGGTTTGTTCGCGGTGGATTACGAGCACGACTTCCACCGCACCCCACGCCCCTCCGCCGCGCTCTATGGCGAGATCGCCCATGCCAACGGACTGAGCGCGTCGATGCTGAAACAGTATTCGGCGGATCTCAAGACGGCCGCCGATGCACCCAGCCGATGAGGATGGGTAATGTCCATGCTGACCTGCGCCCGACAACGAGCGGTGTAAATCGGCCATGAAGTTTGGTCAGGGCGTCATGCTGCGTATTTTGGTTTTCGCTTTGCTCATCGTCGGCAGTGTTGGCGCCTCTGCGGATGATCTTGTCCGGATCGATCCGTCGCAGCGATCGCTTCCGTTCGAAGGATGGGGAGTCTCGCTGGCCTGGTGGGCCAAGGTCGTAGGCAATTTTCCGGACGTCTATCGAAACGACTACATCGAAAAGATCTTCGATCCGGAGAAGGGGCTCGGCCTTACCGTTGTTCGTTATAACATCGGTGGCGGTGAAAATCCCACTCTGCACATGCTGCCCTTCCGCGCCGACATGGAAGGGTTCGAACCCGCACCCGGCCACTGGAACTGGAGCGCCGATGCGGGGCAGCGCTGGGTGTTACGCCAGGCGAAGGCACATGGCGCCACGCTTTTCGAGGCGTTCGCCAATTCTCCTCCCTATTGGATGACGGTCAGTGGCAGTGTCAGCGGTGCCAGATGTAGTTGGCGGGTGGCGGGCTCGTGTGCATGGGCTGTCATAGCGCCTGATCGATTGAACAATCTTGCGCGCACGCATGAGGATGACTTCGCCCAGTATCTGGCGACCGTCGTGGCGCACATCGAACGGCAGGACGGCATCGTGTTTCGAACCCTGGAACCGCTGAATGAACCCAGTTCGATCTGGTGGTGGTATGGCCATAACCAGGAGGGATGCCATGTCGATCGTCAAGCGCAGTCCCGCCTCGTGCTGGATACGAGCCGGGCGCTGGCGTCTCTGGGGCTCACGACCACGGTCAGCGCATCCGATGAAAACGACATCGACGAAGCCCTTGCGACTTTCCGCAGCTTTGACCACGACGCGCGGTCTTCCCTGAGCCAGGTCAACACCCACAGCTACAACGGCAGCAAGCGCAAGGCACTGGCCGATAGCGTCGCCGCGGCGGGCAAGCGGCTATGGCAATCCGAATATGGCGATGGTGACCCAACGGGCATGACGCTGTCCGAGACCATCCTGGCTGACTTGCGGCAGATGCATCCCGCAGCATGGATCTACTGGCAGGCGGTCGACGGACCGGAATGGGGTTTGCTCACCAACACCATGGACGGCAAACCCTCGCCGCCGCAACGGGGCAGAAAATACTGGGTCATGGCGAATTACAGTCGGTTTATCCGGCCCGGCGCGATATTTCTCGAAACCGACGACGAACGGAGCTTGGCTGCGCTGAATGCCAAGGACGGACGCTTGATTGTGGTGAGCACGAACGCTTCCAGTCACACCAGGCATGTCCGTTACGACCTTTCGCGCCTATCGCCCGCGGGAACAAGTGTCACGGCCTTTCGCACTTCGGCCACCGAGAGTCTGGCTCCCGTATCGGGCCTCGTCCTATCGAATGGCATCCTGACGGCCAGCCTTCCCGAAGATTCGGTAACGACGTTCGTTATCGCTGGAGCTGGGGTGGCAGATGCCCACAAAAGCGAACCAGACACGGCCCTCCACCAATAACAGGGCATCCGGTTTCCATGGCTACCGCCCCGACCTCTGAATCTTTCTAATCGAACCAAACAAGGCCTCGGTCTCAAAACACCTGTGCCTTAGGCGGCAAGAATCCAGCTTGACGGCGGTAGGGTCCGCTACCGGCTATTTTCTGAAAGGTCAGCTTCCGACCCATAGCGGACACGAATTGAGGAATGTATGAGAACGCTTAGAACTGTAGTTGCTTGGTTACTCGGAGCGGCCATGGCTGGCTTTTTCGTGTATGGGATGGTTCGTTTTCCAGACAATCCAATACGTCCATGCCCCGAGCACGGATACTGCGGTAAGCAAGGGCAGTCGCATACAGAGCAGGATTTTAAGGCGTACTCCCAGTGGGATGGCCTGTTCTCATACTGGCCCCTGGGGATCGTGGCGTTGATCGTCTTGCAGGGAGGTATCCCCCTTAAAGGCGGCAAGAATGGGGCTCCTAAGTAGGGAGTTTAGATAACTTTCTTAGGTCCGCATTCGACTCGGAGCGGACGTTCTTCACTGATCGAGGGGAAGGTGCCAAGGGCCTATGGCTGAAACTACCGCGATCGTTTGCAGACACGTCCTTCTTGCGGAGAGAGAGGTTCGTCTTGTCCTTCATCACAAGGACTCGACCTGGCAATTGGTCTGCGGTGAAACGGATCACCCTGCCGATTGCAACGACTTTGAGGTTGTCGGTTTCGAACATCTACTTTGGCGACAACCCAGCCTAAACGACGTTGTGGGGCTGAGTCGCGGGTCTATGGCCGAGCGTCAAAACGGACTCTGGTTGTGCTCGTCATTCGATGATTGACATCATGGCTTCGCCAGATGGGTAGAGTCCGCTTCCGACCCGAACCGGACCTTTTTCGACATGCCTGATACCGACAGGAGCCACTACGTTGACTGAGTCAAAACAAAGACGGGACTTGGTAGTTTTGGATCTTTCTTGCGTGGCAACGTCGGAGGCACTGCAAGTGCATCTCGAAAACGCGTTGGAGTTTCCCGGATGGTAAGGATCTGGATACTTCAAACTCAAAGTAACAGGTACATGAGCCTAGTCGGCTATGCAGGAGACAGTTCGGAATACTGGAGATCCCACTTTATTGGCCAGCCGATGAGCGAGCCCTGGTCGCTTCCACCCCTGAAAGTCTTGGGTAAGAGCAAAAAGCTCCCGGACTTCGTCGGATGGATGTTTTGGGTTCCCGTGGTTTCCCAGCGAGCCATGGAGTTACTTAAGCCTGTGGTAGATGGCGGCGTGCAGTTCCTTCGCTTTCATGACTTGCGTGGCAAGCCCTACTACGCCATGAACGTTCTGCGCGTCGAGGACTATCTCGATGACGCGCGATCCGTAAGCTCGATCACCCAAGATGGCATCCGCTACAACTACCGGTCGCATGTGTTCAAAGATGATTTGCCAGAGTCGCTACCGCCCATATTCAAAACACGGGGTAGTTCTCTGGTCTTCGTAACACAGTCCTTCGTTGATGTGATCATCGCCAACAATCTGACCGGAGTCTGCCTGCAAGACCCAAAGGAAGATGGAATCAGCCTGGCAGCGCGAGGTTTACCCCTTAACGCATATCCAGGTCTACCCTGATGCGAGGGCAAGCCACCCGAGCAAGAGCAAACCAAATTCTGTAAGGTCCGCTTCCGACCCAGAGCGGACGCTGACGTTCCAATCGAGGAGCCAGACGTTGTGAAGGTCTATGAAGGACTGAACTCTGAAGGGGAACTTGTTTACTTTGAAGTTCCTAACGTTTTCCTGTCGCGCCATGCTGCTTGCAAGGTGGTGTCCCACCTTCCAGGTGCATCGATCCTGTCGCGGCCTAGCTGGGCCTTGTTCGGTCGCGAAGACGTCTTCTGCAGATTCACCCTCGGGGACATGCATTTCGAACTCTGGGAGCCTTTCGGCGACAACAGTCGTTTTCACATTTCGGCCACGCCGATAGGCCCCAGCGCTCCGCTGCAACAACTTCGAGAAGCATTCGAAGGTTACAAGCCTGTGCTCGGCATCATGCGCTGGCTGTCGCTTGCGGCAGCCGCCGCTTTAGGGCTGCATAAATTCTTCTTACACTAGCGTCCGCTTCCGACCCGAAGCAGACGTTTTCCGCATTGGCTTTGAAGCAACAAGAAAAGGGAAAAATGATCGACCACGTCTACATCTCCGTCACCGACATCGACAAGTCGCTGGCGTTCTACTCTGAAGCCCTGAAGCCGCTCGGCTGGCGCCTGTTCGGCAACTACGACGCTGCTTCAGGTCCTGAGAGCGTCCCGGATCTTTACGGCATTGCTGATGATGCGTATCTCAGCGGGAAGGCGGTCGGATCAAGCGTCTGGCTACGGCAACGCAAGCCCGGCGAGACCGGGCTCTACATCGGAATCGTCTGCGATACCAATGAATTGGTCGACGCCGCCTACGCGGCTGCAATCGAAGCCGGTGGCACCGACGAAGGTAAACCAGCCGATCGTACTTACTTTGCCCGAGGCTACTACGCAGCCAACGTCGCCGACTTCGATGGAAACCGTATTGAGTTCGTGCACAAAGCGTGGAGCCCGAAGCGGCACCCATAGCCATCGAACTACAGGGGATCACTTCTATCTCTTTTATGTACGCTAGAACGGTATGGTCGCTAATTGCCCAAGGCAACATTGCGGACGGGTTGATTGCGCGGACATTCTTGGAATGTCGGCATTCGATCCGAAGCGGACATCATGCCAACAGGTTTGAGGTAATACGCGATGAAAATGGGCGTTCGCAATATCGGCTTGGCTTTGGTGTATCTCGTGTGTGTTGCGGTCAGCGTCGCCCTGTATCTTGCGATGGGGCTGATTTGGCATGCTCCTCATTGGGCGCAGCTGCTACCGCTCCTCATCGGTCCATCCACGGGTGTGATTGTCGTGAACGTACTGCGCCGCAAAGCGCGCGACATGCTCTGGTTGTCACAAAGGCCAGAACCTTGAATCAAGGTGGGGGACTCGCGGTAATGTCCGCTTCCGACGGCGGCCTCAACCGGTCGATGCAACACTCCTGCTGCTTGCGCAGTCGTTAGTGTGTTGCATCGACCGGTTGAGG
>NZ_JAPDPC010000005.1 GCF_026283945.1 Dyella humicola | reverse complement strand
AACAGCCGCAGGGCTGGTCATCCAGCGTCTTTCGCTCTGGCCATCTGCCGCAAAGGCACTGGATGACCAGCCCTGCGGCTGTTGAGAAGCGCCTCCAGCTTTCGCTGGGATGACGAACGATGTGGGGTGAGGTGCTGCTGGGGTGACGTCAGTGGGCCCGAAAAGAAAAAGGCCGCATCAGCGGCCTTTTTCTCCGAAGCCAGGCGACGCTCAGGCTGCCTTGGCTTTCTCTTCCGCGCGGTCGACGCTGCGGGTGATGTACCACTGCTGCGCCAGGCTGGTCGCGCCATTGACGACCCAGTACAGCACCAGGCCCGCCGGGAAGAAGAAGAACATCACGCCGAACAGCACCGGCATCACCTTCATCATCTTTTGCTGCGCCGGGTCCATGCCCGCCGCCGACGGCGACAGCCACTGGGTGGCCAGCATCACCAGCACGTAGAGCACCGGCAGCACGAAGAACGGATCGGGCGCCGACAAGTCATGGATCCAGCCAAAGAACGGCGAGTGCCGCAGCTCCACGGTCTCCATCAACACGCGGTACAGGCCGAAGAACACCGGCATGGTGACAAGCACGGGGAGGCAGCCCGACATCGGGTTGACCTTCTCCTTCTTGTACAGCTCCATCATGGCCTGCTGCATCTTCATCTTGTCGTCGCCGTAACGCTCCTTCAGGGCGTTCACGCGCGGCTGCAGCTTGCGCATCTTGGCGCCCGAGCGGAACTGCGCCGCCGTGAGCTTCCACAGCGCGGCCTTCAGGCCCAGCACCAACAGGATGATGGCCACGCCCCAGTTGCCGGTGAGGGCGTGCAGCTTGGACAGCAGCCAGTGCAGCGGCTCCGCCACCACGGTGAGCCAGCCGTAGTTGGTGATCAGGTCCAGACCCGGCGCCACCTGGTCCAAGGTGCCCTGCAGCTTCGGACCGATATACATGCGCGAAGTCGTGGTCAGACTCTGGCCCGGCGCCACATTGAGCGATGGACCCACCGCGCGGACCAGATAGATCGGCTGGGCCGTATCCGGGTTGATCACGCTGGTGCTGAAGGTGTTGCGGTCCTGTGCCTGCGGGATCCAGGCGACGAAGAAGTAGTGCTGCAACATCGCCGACCAGCCGCCGGTGATCACGCGCTCCCGCGGCTTCTTGAAATCGGAGAAGGCGAGCGATTCGAACTTGTCCTCGGGGCTGAACCAAGCGGCACCGAAGAAGCTGCGCGAGGACGGGTCGCTGATGTTCTGCCACCAGGTCCGCTCCTGCACGGGCGCGACGCGCTGCAGCTGCAGGTAGGCATTGCCCTGCCAGGCGGCGGCACCGCCGTTCTCGATCTTCTGATCCACCGCCACGACAAAGCTGCCGCGCTTGAGCGTATAGGTCTTGGTGACCTTGAGGCCGGCCGCATCCTGCCAGGTGAGGTCGACCTTCAGTTCGTCCTGACCCTGGCTCAGCGCGTAGCTGGTCTGTGCGGCCTGGAACACGGCGCGATGATCAGGCGCCTCGCCCTGGTTGCTGACCAGGCCACTCTGCGACACGAAGAAATGCTCGCGCTCATCGTTGAGCAGACGCACCGGTGCAGGATCGGGATTGCGGCGCGTGCGCGGCTCCTCCCGGAAGGTCAGCAGTTCCGAACGCACTACGCTGCCGCCACGTGTATCGATGGTCAGGCGCAGCACGTCGTTGGTCACGCTGATCAGCTGGGCCGAAGCCTCGTTCACGCTGCCAGGAACGGCGGCAGGTGTCGTCGCGGACGCGGAAGCCGTCGCGCCCGGTACGCTGCTATCGGCAATCGCAGGCGTGGCAGTCGTGGAAGACGCAGCGACAGCAGCCGGGGGCTGCGGGGCGTAATCCTTCTCCCAGGCCATGAACAACATGTAGGCCACGGCCAGCAGGGCGAAGATGAGGAACGTACGCGTTTGATTCATCGCGGAGCAGATCCGGTAAATGCGGCGACGCCGGGCCGCGGAGGACGAGAGGGATAAATGGTCAACGCGCGATTGTGCCGGCCGTGTCGCCCGGCTTCAATGTGACCTCGGGCGTGAACGACCGCAGTTTTTTCCACAGCACCTGGAGCTCGGCCAGCAATTCCGGGCCTGGGAGACCCGATGCCTGGTCGCGTGCCATCACCATGAGGTCGACGGGCGGAAGCTCAAGGCGGGCACGCCGGAAAGATTCGCGTACCAGGCGCTTGATGCGGTTGCGTTCCACGGCACGCTTGGACACGCGCTTGGAGATGGCCAGGCCCAGACGGGGCTGACCGAGCGTGTTGACCTTATAGCGCACAGAAAAACAGCGGCCGCCGAAGCGGCCGCTGGCATGACGCAGAGCGGCAAAATCACCGGCGCGGCGGAGCCGCGCCTCGCGCGGCAGGCCGGCGGCACGCATGATGTGCGTACCGCTTACGGGATCAGGCGCTTACGACCCTTGGCGCGACGCGCGTTCAGGATCTTGCGGCCGTCGGCCGTCGCCATGCGGGCGCGGAAGCCGTGGGTACGGGCGCGCTTGAGCTTGCTTGGCTGGAAGGTTCGCTTCGACATAGCTTCGTCCGAAGTTAAAGTGATAAAAAGGTTGGAGAGTATGCGGAGTACTGGCGCCCTCTGTCAAATCGGCTCACTTGGGGCGGGTTGGTGGGCTTGACAGAAGACTGTTGAATTCCTGTGGATATCCATGTGGATATCCGTGCCGACTGGGAGGGTTCGTGCTGCTAGACTTCCCGGTCCACCCCGCGCGTAAGCGCTCCATCCAGTGGTTGAAGACTATCCATGAGTGACCTGTGGCGGCGCTGTCTCGAGCGTCTCGAAGGCGAATTGAACGCCGAAGACCTGCATACGTGGCTGATGCCACTGCAGGCGCGCGACGACACCCATGGTTTGCAGTTGTTTGCGCCCAATCCCTACACCTTGGACACGGTGCGCGAACGCTACCTGGCTCGCATCGAGACCGTGATCAGCCAGCTTACCGGCCATGAGCTGACGGTGCGGCTGGAAGTTGGCTCCAGTTCTCCGCGTGCCAACGCCAGTGGCAAGGCGGCTCCGGCCGTAACCGCGCCGGCCAAGGTAGCGCCGGCCGTTGCCGAGCCGGTGCCCGCCAGTTTCAACCACAACCTGGACCCGCACTACACCTTCGAAACCTTCGTCGAAGGCAAGTCCAACCAGTTGGGCAAGGCGGCCGCCATGCAGGTGGCGATGAATCCTGGCCGCGCCTACAACCCGTTGCTGCTCTATGGCGGCACCGGCCTGGGTAAGACGCATCTGATGCACGCGGCCGGCAACCTGATGCGCGAGCAGAACCCCGACTTCAAGGTGCTGTACCTGCGTTCCGAGCAGTTCGTCGGCTCGATGATCGAGGCGCTGCGCACCAAGAGCATGGACGAGTTCAAGCGTCGCTTCCGTTCGGTGGATGCGTTGCTGATCGACGACATCCAGTTCTTCGCCGGCAAGGACACCACCCAGGAAGAGTTTTTCCATACCTTCAACGCGTTGTTCGAATCCAAGCAGCAGATCATCCTCACCTGCGATCGCTATCCCAAGGAAGTGGACAAGCTGGAGCCGCGGTTGAAGTCCCGCCTGGGCTGGGGCTTGTCGGTGGCGATCGAGCCGCCGGATTTCGAGACGCGCGCGGCGATCCTGCTGTCCAAGGCACACGACAAGGGCGTCGCGGTGAGCGAGAACGTGGCGATGCTGCTGGCCAAGCGCATCCGCTCCAACGTGCGCGACCTTGAAGGCGCGCTCAACACACTGGCGGCGCGTGCCAACTTCTATGGCAAGCCCATCACCATCGATTTTGCCGAGGAAACCCTACGCGACCTGCTGGCCACGCATGCCCAGGCGGTAACGGTGCCCAACATCCAGAAGATCGTGGCCGATTACTACCAGGTGCGCCTGCAGGACCTGCTCTCCAAGCGCCGCGTGCGTTCACTGGCGCGTCCGCGCCAGATCGCCATGTCGCTGTCCAAGGAGCTGACTGAGCACAGCTTGCCGGAAATTGGCGACGCTTTCGGTGGCCGCGACCACACCACGGTGCTGCACGCCTGCCGCACGATCAAGAAGTTGTGCGAAACCGACACGCGGATGCGCCAGGACTGGGAACAGCTGATCCGCATCCTCACCGGTTGAACAAGCGGCTGTGCACTAAGCGCTTGAAAAGTACTGTGGCAACCTGTGGATAATAGGTGGACGATTTGGATGATTCAGTTATCCACAATTGACCCACAATCATCAGGCTCTTTAGGACACAACGTGAAAATCGTCTAAATAGTTGATTTTCATGGTTTTTTTTCGTTTTAAAAGTTATCCACGCCGCCTACTACCACTACAGAACTTCTTTTAAAAACAGAAAAGCAGGTTTAGGGGAAGCGCAAATATGCAATTCAGCATTCAACGAGAAGCTCTGCTCAAGCCACTGCAGCAGGTCGTAGGCGTCGTAGAACGACGTCAGACACTGCCTGTTCTCGCCAACCTGCTAGTCAAAGTCGCCGACGGCAAAGTGTCGATGACGGGTACCGACCTGGAAGTGGAAATGGTGGCGACCACCGCGGCCGAGAAACTGGTCGACGGTGAAATCACGATTCCCGCCCGCAAGTTTTTCGACATCGTGCGTGCACTGCCCGATGGCGCCCATATCGAACTGAAACTCAACGGCGATCGCGTAGCGATGAATGCGGGACGCAGCCGCTTTACGCTGGCTACGCTGCCTGCCACTGAGTTTCCGACCATCGATGAAATTGACTTGGTCGAGCGGGTCTCGCTGCCGGAAGAAGTGCTGCGCGATCTCATGGAGCGCACCGCGTTCGCCATGGCCAACCAGGACGTGCGCTATTACTTGAACGGCATGCTGCTCGATCTTCAGGAGCACACGCTGCGCTGCGTCGCGACCGACGGTCATCGTTTGGCGTTGAAGGAAACCAAGCTGGAAAGCTCGGTATCCGTGCGTCGCCAGATCATCATTCCGCGCAAGGGCGTGAATGAGCTGATCGGCCTGTTTGAGACCGGGGAAGGGCAGGTTGAGCTGGAATTCGGGCGAAATCACCTGCGCGTGCGCCGTGGTGATGTCGTCTTCACCTCCAAGTTGATCGACGGTCGCTTCCCTGACTACGAGGCGGTGATTCCCTTGGGCGCCGACAAGCACGCCACGCTGGATCGCGAAGTGCTGCGTGGGGCCTTGCAGCGCGCGGCAATTCTCTCCAATGAGAAGTACCGCGGCGTGAAGCTGGAATTGTCGCCAGGCAAGCTGCGTATCGTGGCGCACAACCCGGAGCAGGAAGAGGCCGTGGAAGAGGTGGAAGCCGATACCGTGGTTTCGGACCTGGCCGTGGGCTTCAACGTGGGCTATCTGCTCGATGCACTGGCGGCCCTGCGTGGCGATCGTGCCCGTTTGAACCTGCGTGATGCCCAATCCAGCTGCCTGGTACAGGAAGACGACAATGACCAGGCTCGCCACGTGATCATGCCGCTGCGGCTCTGATGTCGATCGGTCAGCTGTCGAACAAGACCGAAATGCAGTGCAACGCCGGAGCCGTCGAAAGACACTCCGGCGTTCTTGCGTTGGGAGCCTGCTGAGATGTGGTTGGAATCCCTGCGGATTCGGGGCTTGCGCTGCCTGGACGATGTCACCGTGCCCTTGACGCCCGGGGTGACGGTGTTTGCCGGCCCTAATGGGGCGGGTAAGACGAGCTTGCTCGAGGCTGCATTTTTGCTTTCCCATGGACGCTCGTTTCGCAGCGGGGCACGCGAGGCTTTGTTGAAGCGTGACGCGGACTCCCTTTCGGTTTTTGCTGAGCTACGTCATGCCGATGGCCGCTCGCGACGGATCGGTCTGGGGCGGCAGGGCGCACGGTGGGAGGCCCGGATGGACGGCGCCGGGATCACGCTGAGCGAACTGGTGGGCGAGTGCGCCGTGGTTTGCTTCGAGCCGGGTTCGCACGCGTTGATTGCGGGTGGCGCCGAGGAGCGTCGTCGTTACCTCGATTGGGGCGTGTTCCACGTGGAACATGAGTTCATCGTGGCCTGGCGGCGTTATCAACGGGCCCTGAAACAGCGAAACACCCTGCTGAGGTCCAGCCAGTCCGTGCCAGAGGCTCAGTTCCTGCCCTGGGAAGCGGAACTTGGCGCCGCCGCGTCCCTGATTGATCAACAGCGTGCGCTTTATCTGACCGCGCTTCGCCCCCATCTCATGATGAGCATCGAAGGACTCCTTCCCGAGCTCGGCCTGGTTGATTTGCGTTATCGCCGCGGCTGGGCCGAAGGGGCGGATCTTTCGGACCTGCTGGCCTCCCAACGAGGAAGGGACATCGCGCGAGGGCATACCACCCAGGGTTCCCATCGTGCTGATTGGTCCATCGCTTTTAATCACGCGCCACTCCGGGAGCATTTGTCCCGTGGTCAGGAGAAACTGACCGCGCTGGCTTGTGTTTTGGCCCAGGCGTCGCTGTATGCCGAGAGGCGGGGCGAGTGGCCGGTGGTATGCCTGGATGACCTGGCGTCGGAACTGGATAAGGCCCATCAGGCCGCCGTAGTTGACCAGCTGCGTGCCGTCGGGGCCCAGGTGCTGGTCACCGGCACCGAGGTTCCGGAGGCGCTGCTGGACGGTCCAACGCAAGTGTTCCACGTGGAACAAGGGCGTCTCGGCCCCCTGCTATAATCGGTCGATTGTGTCCCCAGCCCGGCTTTTATGGCGCCGTACCGGGTGGGATTAGGCGCCCAGGAAACGGTCACCGAATGAACGCATCCTACGATTCGAGCAACATCAAGGTTCTGAAAGGTCTGGAAGCGGTGCGCAAGCGCCCCGGCATGTACATCGGTGATACCGATGACGGCACTGGCCTGCACCACATGGTGTTCGAAGTCGTCGACAACTCGATCGACGAAGCCCTGGCGGGCTATTGCGACCACGTGACGGTCACCATCCTCGACGACGGCTCGGTCAGCGTCAGCGACAACGGTCGCGGCATTCCCGTGGACACGCACCCGGAAGAGGGGCGCTCCACGGCAGAAGTGGTCATGACCGTGCTGCATGCAGGCGGCAAGTTCGACGCGAACTCGTACAAGGTGTCCGGCGGCCTGCACGGCGTGGGCGTCTCCGTGGTGAACGCGCTCAGCTCACACCTGTGGCTGACCATTTTCCGCGAGGGCAAGGAGTTCCAGCAGGAATACGCCCACGGCGAGCCGCTGTACCCGATCAAGCCAGTAGGCGATTCCAGCAAGCGCGGCACGACCGTGCGCTTCCTGCCCAGCACGGGCACGTTTACCAACGTGGAGTTCCACTACGACATCCTGGCCAAGCGCCTGCGCGAGCTGGCCTTCCTCAATTCAGGCGTCACCATCGACCTGAAGGACGAGCGTGGCGAGGGTCGCCAAGACCGATTTGCCTACGAGGGTGGTATCCGGTCGTTCGTACAGCACCTGGCCCAGCTCAAGACCGCGTTGCACCCGAATGTGATCAGCCTCAGTGCCATGCAGGACGGCATCTCCGTCGAGCTGGCAATGCAGTGGACCGACTCCTATCAGGAGACGATGTTCTGCTTTACCAACAACATCCCCCAGCGTGACGGTGGTACCCATCTCACCGGGTTCCGCGCCGCACTGACGCGCTCGCTGCAGGGCTATATCGAGAGGGCAGGCCTGGCCAAGAACGCCAAGGTCGCGCTGTCGGGCGACGATATGCGCGAAGGCTTGATCGCCGTGCTTTCGGTCAAGGTGCCGGACCCGAAGTTCTCCTCGCAGACCAAGGAAAAGCTGGTTTCCTCCGAGGTGAAAACCGCGGTGGAGCAGGCCGTCAACGAGAAGCTGGGCGAGTTCCTGCTGGAACACCCCAACGAAGCCAAGGCGATCGCGTCCAAAGTGGTCGACGCGGCCCGCGCCCGCGAAGCGGCCCGCAAAGCCCGTGAGATGACTCGCCGCAAGGGTGCATTGGATATCGCCGGCCTGCCGGGCAAACTCGCCGACTGCCAGGAAAAGGATCCGTCGCTGTGCGAACTGTTCCTGGTCGAGGGAGACTCCGCCGGTGGCTCGGCCAAGCAGGGCCGTAACCGCAAGACCCAGGCCGTGCTGCCGCTGAAGGGCAAGATCCTCAATGTGGAGAAGGCCCGCTTCGACAAGATGCTGGCCTCTGCCGAAGTCGGCACCTTGATCACCGCGCTTGGCACGGGTATCGGCAAGGAGGAATACAACCCGGACAAGCTGCGCTACCACCGCATCGTCATCATGACCGACGCGGACGTCGACGGTTCGCACATCCGCACTCTGTTGCTGACGTTTTTCTACCGTCAGATGCCCGAGCTGATCGAGCGCGGCCACGTGTATATCGGCTTGCCGCCGCTGTACAAGATCAAGCAGGGCAAGCAGGAGATGTACCTGAAGGATGACGCTGCGCTCAACGCCTACCTGGTCTCCAGCGCGGTCGACGGTGCGGAACTCACCTACAGCGCCGATGCACCCTCCGTCTCCGGCGAAGCGCTGGACAAGCTGTTGCGTGACTACCAGGCAGCGCTGGATCAGATCGAGCGCCTGGGACATCGTTTCGACGCCAGCATGCTCACGGCCTTGGTTGAGCACACGCCGATCGAGCCGGCCTTGTGGACGGATGCTACCGCCATGCAGGGCTGGCTGGCCGCGGTTGAATTGCGCCTCGCCGCCAGTGGCCTGGGCAAGCCGCGTTACCAGCTCTCGCTGCGCCCGGCGCTTGAAGATCATCCGGCGGCCATCGAAGTCGTGCGCAACCAGCATGGCCTCAACCACACCTGGTTGCTGCCGCAGCCATTCTTCAGCAGCGCCGAGTTCCGGCCCATCCTGCACGCCAGCCAGCAGCTTGCCGGTTTCGTGCAGAAGGATGCCGTGGTACGTCGCGGCAACGCTTCGCGCGGGGTGACGAGCTTCGCCGAAGCACGCAACTGGCTGCTCGAAGAGGGCAAGAAAGGGCGCGCCATCCAGCGCTTCAAGGGCCTGGGTGAAATGAATCCGGAACAGCTGTGGGAAACCACCGTCAATCCGGAAACACGTCGCATGCTGCAGGTAGGTATCGAGGACGCGTTCGCGGCCGACCAGATGTTCTCCATGCTGATGGGCGAAGCGGTCGAACCACGTCGCGAGTTCATCGAAGCCAACGCGCTGAAGGTTGCCAACCTGGATGTCTGATCCAACGATCGATGGTCGCGAAGCCCCTGGGCATCGCGGCCATCGATCGTTTTTTAAGCCAGCGTGTACTAATGCGTTAACACATTCGACTAAAGTCGAATACGACGAGGCCGATAGCGCATTTCCAGGCCAAAAAGTCATGCGCTGTATGGCTCTCGCGGAGGGGAATTACATCCAGACCGCAGCGTATGGTTCAACTTATTGATTTTTAACAATCTTTGTTGTGGCGCTGCAACTTGTTATCTGCTGCCGAGTCAGGTTACGCTCAGCGATCCCCCGCGCCGTCGGCGCGTGAATACCCAAGACTGAGGATTGCCATGAAGCGTGTGACCCTGATCAAGATGCTCGCCAGTACCGCGCTTGCGCTGGCTGTCGTGAGCAGCCCGGTCATCGCCCATGACAACACCTCGTCCAAGGACAAGAAGGAAGCGCTTTACCCGAACGCGACCCGCACTGAGCCGAAGCTGGACCTCACCAGCGAGAAGGATCAGAAGGCCATCAACGAAGGCCTGGACGCTGTCAACAATCAGGACAAGGAACAGGCCGAGAAGCTGCTGCAGCCGGTCGTCGACGGCAGCAAGAGCAAGTATGCCCAGGCGCTCGCTCTGCAAGGCCTGGCCAACGTGCACTACCAGGACGGCGACATCAAGGGCGCCATCGACCTGCTGAAGCGCGCGCTCGACAACGGCGTGCTGCCGAACGACACCTACTTCCAGCTCCAGTACATGCTGGCCCAGTTCTACCTGGCCAGTGAGCAGTACCAGCTTGCGCTCGACACCATCGCCAAGTGGCGCGCCGACGGTCGCAAGGAAACCGCCGAGTCTTATGCCCTCGAAGGCAACGCCTATTACCGCCTCGAGAAGTACCCGGAGGCGATCGCTGCGATCAAGAAGGCCCAGTCGCTGACCGACAAGCCGAATGACAGCTGGAACCAGCTCCTGCTGGCCGCCTATTCCGAGTCGGGCCAGTCGGACCAGGCCGCCGAGATCGCGCAGAAGCAGATCGCCGCCAACCCGAACGACCCGACCGCGATGAACAACGCCGTCTCGCTGCTGATGCAGCAGCAGAAGTACCCGGAGGCGATTGCGCTGATGGAGAAGGGCAAGGCCGCCGGCGCCTTCAAGGACGAAAAGCAGTACACCAACCTGGCCAAGCTGTACCTGATGACCGGCCAGCAGAGCGGCGACCAGAAGGGTCCAGCGACCAAGGCTGTGGCAACGCTCGAAGAAGGCATGAGCAAGGGCGTGGTCACCTCCAGCGCGGATAACTACACGCTGCTGGGTACGGCCGCCTATATGGCCGAGGACACCAACAAGGCGCTCGCTTCGTACCAGAAGGCGATTCCGCTGGCCAAAGACGGCGAGGCGAACATCCGCGCCGGGCAGCTGCTGCTCGAAGGCAACAAGTTCACCGAGGCGAAGAGCCTCATCCAACAGGGCATCGACAAAGGCGTGCAGCACA
Organism: Dyella humicola; assembly: GCF_026283945.1. Classification (NCBI taxonomy): domain Bacteria; kingdom Pseudomonadati; phylum Pseudomonadota; class Gammaproteobacteria; order Lysobacterales; family Rhodanobacteraceae; genus Dyella; species Dyella humicola. The sequence goes on along the minus strand of NZ_JAPDPC010000005.1, from coordinate 112,144 downwards.
AGGGCACGGCCTACATGTTGCTGGCCGAAGCAAACCGCGGCTTGAAGGACAAGCCCGGTACGATCGCAGCCATGGAAAAGGCAGCACAGGATCCCGAAACCTCCGCCAAGGCCAAGGCCTGGTTGAAGGCTCAGGGAGCTAGCAAGTAAGGCGTGGCGGTATAGGGATTGCGGGGCAGATGGACGTCTATATCAATGCCTCACAAGACCTATACAAATGCCATGTGCTGTTGTACCGTTGAAATCTTTCCGTGCTCGCGTCCAGTGGCAAATGTCATCCCCTTTTGGATCGATATTGCCGCTAGGTGCCGTGACCACGTCTCACCGATCAATTAGCTTCAGATAGTGACAGATGGCCTCAAGTAACGAAGCAACCGGCTCCGTGCCGTTCAATTGGAGGCGTACCTGGGCGCTGGCAGTTGCCATCGCGCTGCATGCGTTCGCGTTCCTGTTGCTGGTGGCGCCTATGGCCCCACCGAAGCAGGCGCAGAAGGAAAAGGAACGCACTGTCCAGGTGAACTTCATCGAGCCCCCGCCGCCGCCGCCGCCACCGCCGCCGCCGCCGCCGGAGCCGCCGAAGCAGCCTCCGCCGAAAATCATCACCCAGGTGAAGCCGCCGCCGACGCCGCCGCCTCCGACACCGCCGCCGGCGGTGGAAGAAGCGTCGAACAATGCGCGTCCGTCTGCTCCGCCCGCGCCGCCTGCCCCGCCAGCTCCTCCGGCGGACATCACGGCCAGTCAGGACATCAGCTACAACAGCCGTATCCAGCCCAAGTATCCGCCGCAGGCCATTCGCCAGCGTCACGAGGGCACTGTTACGCTGATGATCCTGGTGGATGTCGACGGCACGCCTAAGGACATCAAGGTGGAATCGTCCAGCGGTTATCGCGAGCTGGATCAGGCCGCGATTGAAACGGCACGCAAGTGGCGCTTCAATCCGAACATCAGGAACGGGCAAAAGACGGAAGGTTACGTCCGTGTTCCGATCAACTTTAATCTCAATACGCTGTAACTTCGGTTACGGTTAATCAGTTCACGCTTGACTTTCCAAGGGTAGCGTTATGTTCCAACAAACTCCTTCTCCGACCCCGGGCGCGGGTGGCACCACCAACGCCGAAGCCATGAAGTCGATGGGCTTCGACCACCTTATCCACAACTTTGACTTCCTTGGCTGGATCGTCTTCGTTGTGCTGACGGTGATGTCGTTCGCCTCCTGGTACTTCATCATCGCCAACGCGATCCGCAACGCCATGGTTCGCGGCCGCGCTGACAAAGTCATCAACGGTTTCTGGGCCAATGGTTCGACCCAGGACGCCATCCGTGAGCTGGAAGCCCAGCCCAAGGGTGAACCGTTCTCCAAGATCGCCCTGGACGCCGCTTCCGCGGTGGCCCATCACCAGCAGGCTTCGGCCGGCGGCGGCCGTCTGGCTGAGTCGCTGAGCCGTTCGGAGTTCATCGACCGCGCCCTGCGTCAGGCCGTGGCTCGCGAGAGCCTGCGTCTGGAAGGCGGCTTGACCCTGCTCGCCACCGTCGGTTCCTCGGCACCGTTCATCGGTCTGCTCGGTACCGTGTGGGGCATCTACCACGCCCTGATCTCGATCTCGGCTTCTGGTAATGCATCGATGGAAGCAGTGGCAGGTCCGGTGGGTGAAGCTCTGATCATGACCGCGTTCGGTCTGTTCACCGCTATCCCGGCCGTGCTCGCCTACAACTTCTTCAACCGTTCGAATCGCCTGACCTACGCTCAGTTCGACGAGTTCGCGCACGACCTGCACGACTTCTTCGCCACCGGCGCACGCGTCGAAGGCAAGTGAGGGATTGACCCATGGCAATGAGCACCGGAGGCAATGCCGGCGGTCCGATGTCGGAGATCAACGTCACGCCACTCGTTGACGTGATGCTGGTGCTGCTGATCATCTTCATGATCACGGCTCCGCTGATGTCCCATCGAATCACGGTCGCACTGCCGACTGCCAATCCGAAAGTCGCGGATTCGGAGCCGGTGGAGCCCATGGATCTGGCCGTGAAGGCGGATGGCACGATGTACCTCAGTGACGTCGAAGTCACCGAGGCTGAACTGAAGGCCCAGTTTGCGGTTGCGGCGGCGAAAGCCCCGCAGCCGGAACTCCAGATTCGCGCGGACAAGACCACGGAATACAAGATCGTGAAGAAGGTCCTCGGCGACGCCAAGGATCAAGGCATGGTCCATGTCGGTTTCATCACGACCGGCAAGGAGTAACAGTCATGGCATTCAGTTCTGGAAGTGGCAAGGGCCCGATGGCTGACATCAACGTCACGCCGCTGGTCGACGTGATGTTGGTGCTGCTGATCATTTTCATGATCACGGCTCCGATGCTTACCCATAAGGTGAAGATCGATCTTCCGCAGCCGAACCCGAATGTGGTTCAGCCGGAAAATCCGCCGGATCCGATCCGTTTGAAGATCGACCAGTCGGGTGCGTTGTACTGGAACGATACGCCGGTCGACGAACTGGGCCTCAAGGCGCAGATCGCGGTGATCGCTTCGCAGAGCAACCAGCCTGAGCTGCAGATCAATGCGGACGATGGTGTGGCTTACGAACATGTGGCCCGCGTGTTGGCCGATGCGAAGAGCTACGGTCTGACCAAGATTGGTTTTACCGAAGGTCAGTGATTCCGCGAGGAATCACCGTAACACTACCCGGAGAACCCCCGCCTTGTGCGGGGGTTTTCTTTTGGCTTAGTGCCAGCGGTGCCGAGCGTCATTTAGACGTCTAGACGTCTGTAGTGGTGGCATGTTCAGCGCAAAATCTGCAGATATTTCCGCACGGTCGTCGACAGCCCTTCGTACAGCGCCTCGCCTATCAGCGCGTGCCCGATGGACACTTCGGCGAGACCGGGGATGGCGGCCTTGAACGTGCCCAGATTCGCCTGACTTAGATCGTGGCCGGCGTTCACGGCGAGTCCCGCATGTTGTGCGCGGCGGGCGGTGTCGGCGCAACGTTCGAGTTCTTCATGTACGTTGCCCTCGGCGAACGCGTGCGCGTAAGGGCCGGTATAGATCTCGATGCGCTGCACGCCAATGGCTACGGCCGCCTCGAAACCGGTGGCGCCGGAGTCGACGAACAGACTCACGCGGCAACCGATATCGCGCAACTCAGCGACGATCGGGCGCAGCGTGTCGATATCGCGCTCCAGATCGAAACCATGGTCCGAGGTTATCTGGCCGTCGCTGTCGGGCACCAGGGTGACCTGTGCCGGGCGTACCTCGCGAGCGAGGGCGATCAATCCCGGATAGCTGCCCCGGGCGCCAGCAAAAGGATTCCCTTCGATGTTGTACTCGACGCGGCCACGAAGCGTGGTTGCGAGGTTGCGAACGTCATCGGGTCGTACATGACGCTGGTCAGGTCGCGGGTGCACGGTAATGCCGCCGCATCCAGCATCGATGCAGGTATGCGCGGCGCGCGTGATATCGGGTTCAGTGTCGCCGCGTGAATTGCGCAGGACGGCGATCTTGTTGAGGTTGACGCTGAGCAGGGTCATGGATGAGACGGTACGTGTAGACAAGCCAATCGAGGGACCGCGTTATCGGCGGGCTGCAAACAGTGCGCCGATCAGCGTTTATCGGCAAGTGTCCACAGCCTGATGCGGCGCGGCTCGCCGTGCCATGCGAGTGAGCCCACGTGATGATCGTCGAGGGCGAGCCGGTGCAACTGCCATTGATCCGCTTCGTGGCCTTCGAGACGCCCCAGTACGGGCGCCTCCGGCGAACCGCTGATGCTTAGCCGGTGAAGGCCAAAGGCCAGGCCACGGCCGAGCGCTTTAAGCACGGCTTCCTTGGCGGTCCATAATTCGAGGAAGGCGCGGTCGCGTTGCTCGTCGGGCAGGGCTTCCAGGCCAGCCGCCTCCTCCGGGCTGAAATAGCGTCGCGCGATGGGCAAGGCGCGTGGATGCGCGCGAAGTCGCTCCAGGTCGACGCCTGGAACAATGCCCCGGGCGATCGCGATCAGGGCCTGATCGTTGCTGTGCGACCAATTGAAGGCGAAGGCGTTGGCGTGATGTGCGAGGGCGAGGAGTGGCCGGCCGTGGTCCGATTCCTCCAGCCGAATGGCCTCCGCCGGCAGCCCCAGATACGCGCCCAGCATGGCGAGCAGCGGCGCCCGCCCCTGATGGTGATCGTAGGCAAGCCGCCATACGTGTATCTCGTCATCACCCAGCCGCTCTGCTACTTTCGTTGGCGTCTGGCTGTGCGTCGTCATCATTCGTCCATGGTGCCGGGTGTGTGGTGATACTTACAAGCATGCGGCCGCGCGTTGCCGCCACGTGCCTTGGACCTTTCGCCATGGCAGGGATGCCTTCATCACGGAGTACCGAGCTTGATCGCCGGCTGGGTGTTGCTACTGGTTTCGTTGCTCTACTTAGGCCTGCTCTTCGTAGTGGCCTATGCCGGCGACCGACGGCCACTGTATCCCCGCCAGCCTCGATTGAGACCCGTGGTTTACAGCCTCGCACTGGCCGTGTACTGCTCCTCGTGGACGTTCTTCGGTGCGGTCGGTACGGCGGCGCGCGAGGGCCTGAACTACCTACCGATCTACCTGGGCCCCATCCTGCTGTTCGTCTTTGGCTTCGGACTGTTGCGCCGCCTGGTGCTGGTGGCGCGCCAGCGCAATATCACGTCGATCGCCGACTTCATCGGCGCGCGTTTTGGCAAGTCGCATGGCTTGGCAGCTCTCGTCGCCATCATCGCCGTGATCGCCGTGGTGCCTTACCTTGCGCTGCAGTTCAAGGCGGTGGCGATGTCCTATGCCGTGCTTGGTGGGCCAGGCGTGCCACAGTTCGGCGACAGTGCGTTGTGGTGCGCCATCCTGTTGGCGACGTTTGCGATCCTGTTCGGCACGCGCACCATCGACGCCACCGAGCATCATCACGGCATGATGCTGGCGATTGCCGTGGAATCGCTGATCAAGCTGATCGTCTTCATCGCGCTGGCGTGTTATGCGCTGTGGCGCGGGCCTGGACTGCAGGCCACCATGCAATTGCCACTGCAGGCGTTCTCCGAGGGTGTGTCGCCAGGCTTTCTCGCACAGACGCTGCTGGCGTTCTGCGCCATGTTCTGTCTCCCCCGGCAGTTCCAGATCGGCGTGGTGGAATGCGAAGACCCGCGCGACCTGACCCGGGCGCGCTGGTTGTTTCCCATCTACATGGCGATCGTCTGCCTTGCGGTGCTGCCCATTCTCGCTGCAGGCCTGCATCTGCCGCAGGTGCAAATGGGACTGAAGGATGCGTGGGTATTGAACCTGCCGATCGCGCACGGCGACCGCGGCATGGCGCTGCTGGCTTTCCTGGGTGGATTCTCGGCAGCCACCGGCATGGTCATCGTGTCGTGCGTGGCGCTATCGACCATGATCAGCAATGACCTGATCATGCCGATGTTGCTGCGCATCCATCGCTTCAAGCTCGACCAGCGGTCGGATCTGTCACAGCTCGTCCTTCTCGTGCGTCGCATCGCGATCATCGCGTTGGCCGCGATGGCCTATGTGTATTACCGCGTCGTGGCCGATACGACCAATCTTGCCGCTACCGGTCTGTTGGCGTTTGCGGCGGTGGCGCAATTTGCGCCGGCGATCGTGGCGGCGTTGTATTGGCGCAGCGCGAGTCGCAAAGGCGTTGCGGTGGGTCTAGCTGCGGGCTTTCTGGTTTGGGTCTACACCTTGTTGATACCAGCAATGGAGCGCACGGCGCCGTGGCTGGAGACGGGCCCCTTGGGCCTCAGCTGGTTGCAGCCGCAGGCCTTGTTCCACCTGAGCGGTTGGGACCCGGTCATGCACGGTACGTTCTGGTCGCTGCTGCTCAACGTGGCCTGCCTGATCTTCGTCTCGCTGCGTTTTCGCCCCAGCCTGGAAGAGCGCCTGCACGCGGCGATGTTTGTCGATCCCTACGCCATCGATAGCCGTGGTGCCGGTGATTGGCGCGGTCGGGTGGCGGTTGGCGATCTGCGCACGATCGCCGAGCGCATTGTTGGCGAACGCAGTAGCCAGCGTGCCTTCGAGGAGTACGCGGAACGCCGCGGCCGTCCGCTGCAACCGGGCGAAGCCGCCGATCGCGCGTTGATCCAGTACACCGAACGCCTCCTCGCATCGGCCGTCGGTGCGGCGAGCGCGCGTCGCATCCTGATGGGCGCGTTATCCGGCTCGGGCCTGGATATCGCTGAGGCGATGGCGTTGATGGATGAAGCATCGCAAGAGCTTCGCTTCAATCGCGAGCTACTTTCCACGACGTTGGAAAACGTGTCCCAGGGCATCAGCGTGGTTGACGTCGGCATGCGCCTGGTGGCGTGGAACCGCCGCTACCTGGAACTTTTCGACTATCCCGATGGCATGGTCTACGTCGGCGTGCCGGTGGCCGACCTGATCCACTGGAACGCCGAGCATGGTGAATGCGGCCCGGGCGAAGTCGAAGCGCATGTCGCCAAACGCATCGGCCATATGCATGCTGGTTCACCCCATTTGTTCCAGCGTGTTCGTCCGGACGGTACCGTGATCGAGATGCGTGGCCGCGCGCTGCCGGGAGGAGGCTATGTCACGACGTATACCGATGTCACCGCCTACGCACACGCGGAGCAGGCGTTGATCGAAGCGAATGAAACGCTGGAGCAACGCGTGGAGCAACGTACCGCGGAATTGAGCGAGGCGCTTTCCGCGACAGCCCATGCACGCCGCGAAGCGGAAACGGCCAATGCCTCGAAGACACGCTTTCTCGCCGCCGCGAGCCACGACCTGTTGCAGCCCCTCAATGCTGCGCGATTGTTCACTTCTGCCCTGCGCCAGCATCCCGGACTGGACGCCGAGGCTGGACAACTGGCCGAACGCATCGATGCATCCTTTCGTGCCGCGGAGGACTTGCTTGATGCGTTGCTGGACACGTCGCGCCTCGATGCGGGAAGTTATCGCGCCGACATCGGCAACTTCGCCCTGGCCGATGTGTTTGACTCGCTGAAAGAGCAGTTTGCCGTCATCGCGGAACAACGCGGTTTGCGCTTCCGCGTCGCGCCGACGCGCCTGGCCGTGCGTAGTGATCCGCAATTGCTGCGCCGCATTCTGCAGAACTTCATTTCCAACGCATTGCGCTATACGCGTGAGGGAGGCGTTCTGCTCGGCGCCCGTCGTATCGGCCATGAGGTACGCATCGAGGTGTGGGATACCGGACCGGGTATTGCACCGGGCCAACGCGCGCGCATTTTCGGTGAATTCCAGCGGCTGGATCGACCCTCGCCATGGGGTGAGAAAGGCTTGGGCCTGGGCTTGTCGATCTGCGATCGCATCGCTGGCATTCTCGACCATCGACTCGAGCTGGATTCGCGTGAGGGTAACGGCAGCCGTTTTGCCGTTCGCGTGCCGCGCGTAGAGGCAAGCGTGCCGCGACGGCGCACGGTCGTGCATCAGATATCCAGCGAACAATTGCCGTTGACCGTGCTGTGCCTGGACAACGACGCGTCGATCCTCGATGGTATGCGTGCACTGCTGCAGCGCTGGGGTGTCGACTGCCGCACGGCACTCGATGTGGCGCAGGCGGAACAGGAGTTGCGACGTGGCCGCATCGATCTGGTCCTGGCCGACTACCACCTGAGCGACGATATGGATGGCCTGCAGGCCCTGCAGCATCTGCATGCCACCCTTGGTGAATTGCCGCCGGTGGCGATGATTACGGCCGATGGCAGCAGCGAGTTGAAACAACGTGCCCGCGCACTTGGCTATCCGTTGCTGCACAAGCCCGTGCGCCCCGCTGCCTTGCGCGCGCTGCTGACTGCCCTGGTACGCCGGCAGACTCCGGCCTAGCTCTTTCTTACGCTCCCGCCCTGCAGCGGAGGGCGGGGGAGAGCTGCCGCTCGCCAGCGCAGGTCATCACCCCCTCTCAGCCTCCCTCTGCAAGCAGCGAAAGTAGCCAAGAGCCTAGCCCTCTTCGTCCTCGGGCATCGGCGGCATGGTCTCCTGATCCAGCGCGAGATGACTGGCGGCCAGCGCGACCTGGGTGCGGTTGTTGACGCCCAGCTTGCGCATGATCGAGGTCATGTGGGCTTTCACGGTGGCTTCGGAGACGCCCAGGTCGTAAGCGATCTGCTTGTTGAGTTGACCCTCGGCGATCATCGTGAGCACTCGGAATTGCTGCGGTGTCAGCGTGGCGACCCGTTCGGCGACCGCGGCTTCATCGGGCTTCAGTTCCGCGCCACCGCCGAGCAACTGAGGCGGCAACCAGACATCGCCATCGAGCACTTTGCGGATGGCGGTGATGATGTCCTCGCCGGCCGTCGACTTGGGGATATACGCTGATGCGCCATGCGCCACCGCGCGTCGCGCCACCGAAGCGTCCTCATGGCCGGATACCACGATCGTCGGCAAACCAGGAAACTGCCCCCGGATATGCACCAGCGCGGAATAACCGCGTGCGCCAGGCATATGCAGATCCAGCAAGAGCAATTCAGCGTCAGGGAATTGGTCGATCAGGCCGAGCAGGTTGTACACGCTGTCGGCGCTGTGCACCCGTGCATCAGGCACGGCGGCAAGCACCGCGCGTTGCAGCGCGTCGCGGAACAGCGGATGGTCGTCGGCGATCAGTACGTCAGGCATGACCCGTTGGTGTCTTTGCAGGAGCGCATCCTGTGCGCGATTGGCATGGCGGCGAGACCGCTTCGTGGGCGCTCGCGTACGGGCTGAGCTCCTACATCATGAATCATTTGATCAAGCGCTCCTCGACCAGGCTCTTCACCACGCCAGGATCGGCCAGCGTGGAGATGTCGCCGAGCTGATCGGGCAGGTTCTCGCCGATCTTGCGCAGGATGCGGCGCATGATTTTCCCGGAGCGCGTCTTCGGCAGGCTCGGCGCCCACTGCAGATAATCCGGCGTGGCGATCGGGCCAATCTCCTTGCGCACCCAGGCGATGAGTTCCTTGCGCAGCTCGTCCGTGCCGGTCTCGCCAGCGATCAGCGTGACATACGCATAGATGCCCTGGCCCTTGATCTCGTGTGGACAACCCACCACGGCCGCTTCGGCCACCTTGGGATGCGACACGAGGGCGCTTTCCACTTCGGCGGTGCCGATGCGGTGGCCGCTCACGTTGATGACGTCATCAACGCGGCCGGTGATCCAGTAGTAGCCGTCTTCGTCGCGGCGCACACCGTCGCCGGTGAAATAGTTGCCTGGATAGGCGCTGAAATAGGTGTCGATGAAGCGCTGGTGATCGCCATAGACCGTACGCATCTGGCCCGGCCAGGAATCGGTGATGACCAGGTTGCCTTCCGTGGCGCCCTTGAGCACGTTGCCGCCGGCGTCGACCACGGCCGGGACGATGCCGAAGAACGGCAAGGTGGCCGAACCCGGCTTGGCGTCGATGGCGCCCGGCAGCGGCGTAATCAGGATGCCGCCGGTTTCGGTCTGCCACCAGGTATCCACGATCGGGCAACGCTCGTCGCCAACCACGCGGTAGTACCACTCCCAGGCTTCCGGGTTGATCGGTTCGCCCACCGAGCCGAGTACACGCAGCGACGCGCGCGAAGCCTTTTTCACCGGCGCTTCGCCTTCTCGCATCAGTGCGCGGATCGCGGTGGGCGCGGTGTAGAACAAGGTGACCTTGTGCTTGTCCACCACGTTCCAGAAGCGGCTGGTATCGGGGTAGTTCGGCACGCCGTCGAACATCAGCGTGGTCGCGCCGTTGGCCAGCGGCCCATACACCACGTAGCTGTGTCCGGTGACCCAGCCTACGTCGGCGGTGCACCAGTACACGTCGTCTTCACGCAGGTCGAACACCAGTTCGTGGGTATAGCTGGCAAATACCAGGTAGCCGCCCGAGGTGTGCAGCACGCCCTTCGGTTTGCCGGTGGAACCGGAGGTATAAAGGATGAACAGCGGGTGCTCGGCATCGACCGGCGCGGGCGGGCAGTCGGCGGACTGACCCTCCATCAGCGTGTGGTAATAGCGGTCACGCGGCGACTGCATCGGCACGGCAGAGCCGGTGCGGCGGACCACGATGACGGTTTCCACGCTGTTGGTGCCGGGTCGCTCCAGCGCCGCGTCGACGTTGGTCTTGAGCGGAATATGCTTGCCGCCGCGCAAGCCTTCATCAGCGGTGACCACCACCTTGGCGGTGGAGTCAGCGATCCGCCCGGCCAGTGAATCGGGCGAGAAACCGCCAAAGACCACCGAGTGGATGGCGCCGATGCGCGCACAGGCCAGCATGGCCACCGCGGCTTCCGGGATCATCGGCAGATAGATGGCTACACGATCGCCCTTGGTAACGCCAAGGTGCTTGAGCGTGTTGGCGAACTTGCACACTTCTTCATGCAACTGGCGGTAGCTGATGTGGCGCGATTCGTTCGGGTCGTCACCTTCGAAGATGATGGCGGTCTTGTCGCCGCGCTCGGCCAGGTGACGGTCGAGGCAGTTGGCGGATACGTTGAGCTCGCCGTCCTCATACCAGCGGATATGCAGGTTGTTCGGGTCGTAGGAGACGTTCTTGATCCGGGTGGGTGCCTTGCTCCACGCCAGCCGCTGACCCACCTTGCCCCAGAAGCCCTCTGGATCGCGGATGGATTCGTCGTACATCCGTTCGTAATCCTCCTTGCGAATCCGCGCCTTGGCGGCGAAATCGGGCTTGACGGGGTAGAGCTTGGTCATCGTGAGGCTCCTGCGGCCGGCGCTACCGGCTGCCATGTCGGTGGGGGACCGCTGCAGCAACCTTGCCGGCGGTGGCGGTCGAGTGTAGCCGTTGCCCAGTGATCCGGATGTTGCTGCCGCATGTCGACTTTGGTCGAGTTTCGACCAATGGGGAATAGGCGTCCGCGATGCAGCATGGACATGCTCGGCTGGTCATCGACCTGGGGAGGCACGCCATGACATCACCGACCACCGTACGCCGCAGCCGGATACTCGCGCTGAGCATTGCCTGCGCGCTGGGCTTACCGCTAGGGGTACATGCGCAAAGCACCAGTCACGAGAAGCAGCTTGAACAGCGGGTCAACCAGTTGGAGAAGGAACTGGCCGAACTCAAGGCCATGATCCAGGAGCAGAAGGCGGCGACCACGCAGGCCACGCAGACGGCCCAGGCGGCACAGGCCACGGCCGAGCAGGCCAACACCACCGCGACCAAGGTCGCGGCGGCACCCGCCGAGAAGCCGCAATTCACCACCGCGCCAGGCCTCTCGGTGGCCTTGCATGGTTTCATCAACGCGACGACGTTTGGGCAGGACAAGACCTTCATCAACTATGGCAACGGCCAGAACGCCATGATTCCGGCCCCGCAAACACCTGCCAACAAGGCGCTTGGCTATAACGGATCGCTCAGTGGCGTGGACGTGCGCAACACGCGCTTCTGGCTCGACTTCACCGGCGCCAAGTTCAATGAAAACTGGAACGGCAGCGGCCGCCTGGAAATGGACTTCTTCGGTGGCTTCAACGGCACCGGTGCCTATTCCCAGCAGCAGCCGGTACCGCGGCTGCGCCAAGCGTATATGGATATCAGCAATCCGAGCATCGGCAGCACCGTCCGCATCGGCCAGATGTGGGACCTGCTGTTCCCCTTGGAAAACACCCCCACGTCGTTGTCGCATATCGCCTTTCCGCTCGGTTACGGCGCCGGCATCATCGGCTGGCGTTATCCCGGAGCGATCTGGATGCAGGATCTCAACCACGGCACCACCGGCGTGAAGTGGCGCGTTGACCTGGCCGTGTTGGAGGGCAACTGGAACGGTCCACAGCCGCCGGCGCCGGCCGCGGCCAACAACAACATCAACTACCTGACCGCAGGCAACGCGAACTTCAGGCCACAGGTGGAAGCACGCCTGCATGCGCAGGGCAGCAACTGGCTCGGCTACTTTACGGCGCACTACTCCGAAATCGACCTGAGGGGCGTCGGCAACACCGTCGAGCATCCCATCAGGGACAGCCTCAATAGCATTGCCTATGAATTGGGCGGCCAATGGAAGCCCGATGTGTGGACCCTCAAGGGGCTGGTTTATACCGGCCGGGCATTGGGCCAGTTGTTTGGCGCCATGTCGCAGTTCGGCGACATCAAGGAAACGGGCGGCTTTGTGCAGGTGGGCTACAACTTCACTCCGAAGTGGAGCGTCAACGGCTTCTACGCGGCGGCCCGGCCAGACCAGGACGATGTCGTCCGCTGGACCACCACCAGCCACACCGCCGGCCAGGCCCTGCTAAGGAACGACCAGTCTGCACTGAGTCTGCAGTACGCCTCGGGCAACTACGAGCTCGGCGTCGAGTGGATCTACGACACCGTGCGCTATCAGCTGGGCTCGGAAGGCGCGCGCAAGAATACCAGCGGCAATCAGGTCAGCCTGAGTGCCTTGTATCGCTTCTGATCACCATGGCAGCGGCGCAGGACCTGCCGCTGCCTTTTCAACCGGGAAGCGGCCGTGGAACGAGCCTCGACCCCGCAACGGCGAGAGAGACCCAGGGTGGCCAGGCCGCCCGAGCCACTTGCAGCCTGACATTTGATCTACCTTTTCGACCGGGCAGTTCACACGAGGGGAAACAGCATGGCAACGACTGCATACGATGCGCCGGGGGCGCTCAACACCGGTCACCGACGAGTGATCCTGGCGTCAAGCCTGGGCACGGTGTTCGAATGGTATGACTTCTATCTTTATGGATCGCTCGCCGCGCTGATTGGCAAGCATTTCTTCACCGGCCTCAACGAGACGAGCCAGTTCATCTTTGCGCTGCTCGCGTTCGCCGCCGGTTTCGCGGTGCGCCCGTTCGGCGCCATCGTGTTCGGTCGCCTCGGCGACATGATCGGACGCAAACACACCTTCCTCATCACCATCATCATCATGGGTTCGTCGACGTTTCTTGTCGGCGCATTGCCCGGTTACAACACGATCGGCGTTGCCGCTCCGGTCATCCTGATTGCACTGCGCCTGTTGCAAGGCCTTGCACTCGGTGGCGAGTACGGTGGCGCCGCTACGTATGTCGCCGAGCATGCGCCACAGGGCAAGCGCGGCCTCTACACGAGTTTTATCCAGATCACCGCAACCTTCGGACTGTTCCTGTCGTTGCTGGTGATCCTGGGTACGCGTCTTGGCCTGGGCACAGAGACGTTTGATAGCGTGGGCTGGCGCATCCCGTTCCTGCTCTCGGCGATCTTGCTGATTGTGTCGGTGTATATCCGACTGCAGTTGGCCGAATCGCCGGTGTTCCAGCAGATGAAGGCCGAGGGCAAGCACTCCAAGGCGCCGCTGACGGAAGCGTTTGGACAATGGAAGAATTTGAAGCTGGTGATCCTGGCCTTGCTCGGCGCCACGGCGGGCCAGGCGGTGGTTTGGTACACAGGCCAGTTCTACGCGCTGTATTTCCTCACCCAGAGCCTGAAGATCGACGGCACCACCGCTAACCTGCTGATCGCCGCGGCACTTGCCATCGGCACGCCGTTCTTCGTGTTCTTCGGCTGGCTGTCCGATCGCATCGGCCGCAAGAGCATCGTCCTGGCGGGCTGCTTGCTGGCGGCGCTGACCTATTTTCCGATCTTCAGGGGCTTGACCCACTTCGGCAATCCGGCGATCGAGCAGGCGGCTGCCACCTCGCCCGTCAAGGTTGTGGCCGATCCCAGGGCATGTCGTTTTCAGTTCGACCCGGTGGGCAAGGCCCGTTTCACCAGCTCGTGCGATGTCGCCAAGAGCGCGCTGGCGAAGCGGGGTATCCCCTATTCGAATGTCGCGGGTGAGCCCGGCAGCGTGGCCGAGGTGAAGATTGGCGATGTCACCCTCAGCTCGTTTGAAGGCGGTGCCTTGGACAACAAGGCTTTTGCCGAACAGAGCAAGGCATTCGGTACACAGCTGGGTGCCGCGCTGAAGGCGGCCGGCTATCCGGAAAAGGCCGATCCATCACAAACCAATAACGGCATGTTGATCGTGTTGCTGGCGATCCTGGTGTTCTACGTCACCATGGTCTACGGACCGATCGCAGCGTGGCTGGTGGAAATGTTCCCCACGCGCATCCGCTACACCTCGATGAGTCTGCCGTATCACATCGGCAACGGCTGGTTCGGCGGCTTTGTGCCCACCATCGGCTTCATGCTGGTGGCATGGAAGGGCGATATCTACTACGGCCTGTGGTATCCGATCATTGTCGCCATCGGCACCTTCTTCATCGGTCTGCTGTTCTTGCGTGAGACCAAGGACGTCGATATCCGCCACTGAGACATCGCGAGGCAAAAGAAAGGCGCGGCGGTTTACCGCCGCGCCTTTTCATTTTCGAGCCTCATGCTCTTTTGAACACACCGATGATGGCCAGCAGGATGATCGCGCCGATCATGGCGTAGACAATGCTGGTGACCAGGGGACTGATCAGCACGAAGCTCACGCCAAGGCGGGGCAATAGCCAACCCGCCAGCAATGCGCCGATGATGCCGACCACGATATTGCCGATCAGACCGAAGCCGAAGCCACGGACGATCAAACCGGCCAGCCAACCGGCAATCGCACCCACGAGTAGGAAAATCAGCAAACCAGTCATCTTGCGCTCCTTCCAGGTTGTGGAGAAACATGGTCAGCCGTGCACTTCAGTATTCGAGCGATGGTGTGGTGGCTTTGTGACGTAGGGGTGATCGGTCCCGCTGTTCATTCAGCTGATGCGTCGTGCACCTGGGCACCGACAACGCTCTAAGATGGCCGCGCCGTGGGGAAGCGGCCTCGAAGGGGAAGGGCATGCCGACCACAGAGCAGGTAACGGGTAAGCGCAAGCGGCACCTTCGTCGCCACTGGCGGCGCATGATCGGATGGACCGCGCTGCTGCTCGATCACCTCAAGCCCGTGCGCGTCTCGCTGCTGGTGCTGGCCATCGCCATCGGGGTGACGTTTGGCGTGGATCAGGCGGCCGAGCTGTTCCTGATCGCGCTGTGGACGGATCCAAGTGGCGCTCGCTACGTAGGCTTGCTGCTCGCCAGCGCGCTGGCTGGCCTTTCCATCTGGTACGCGGGACGCAACGCGTATCGCTTGCGCTACCCACGTTGGCCCGCGTTGCAGGAACGACGCGCCGCGCGACTGCGCGACTGGCTGCCGCGGCTCCTCGGTGCTGCGGTGCCGATTCTTGTATCTCTTGGCTACGTGCTGGCGCTAGTCAGATTGCCGCACGGTCCATGTGGCATCACCGGTCACTGCGAGCAGCGCAGTTGGCGGGCGATCGGCTTGTTGCTTGAGTCCATGGCGATGGTGGTGTTCTTCGTCACGCGTCGTCGTCTGTGGAACGCACTGTCGCGTCGCAAGCCTTCCTTGGTGCCGTTAAGCAGTGATCCATCGCACGAACAGCGTGTGTGGCGTGTGCGCGATCTTGGCGCGGCTCCCTGCACTTTCTTTGTCGTCGTGGTGCTGCTCAACATCATCGCGACCATCGTGATCGCGTTTCGACCGGAAGCGCTGGATGGCATCGGCCCGCTCGCCATCATGCTGATCGCCCAGGCGTTCCTGTGTGCCAGCGGAAGCCTGCTTTGCATGATCGGCGACCGGCGCGGGGTGCCCTTGCTAAGCATGATGTTGTTGTTGAGTGCCTCGCTGCATTGGATGCACCTCAACGACAACCACAAGGTGCGTCAGTACCCTTCCATGAGCACGCACCAGCAACCCACGCCGCCGCCCCCCGAGACGCGCCCGAGCTTCGATGCGTACGCGAATGCATGGCTGGACGATCGATGCGCCAGCCGCACGCCATGCCCGGTCATCCTGGTCTCGGCGGAAGGTGGCGGTATTCGTGGTGCAGCATGGACGGCCATGGTGCTGAGTCGTCTGACTGCCGAAATGGACGCCGACCGGCCATCGAGCCATGGTCCGCTGTTTGCCCGTTATCTGTTTGCCGCCAGCGGCGTTTCGGGAGGCAGCCTTGGCCTGGCTACGTACGTGAGCATGCTTCATCAGCCCGCATCGGGCGGTGCCGCTGCCCTGGTCTCACGTGCGCAAGTGATGCTCGGCCACGACTTTCTCGCACCCACGCTGGCCAATACGTTCTTCGTCGATTTCACGCAACGCTGGCTGCCTGGTGCCTGGTTGAATGATCGCGCCCGCGCGCTGACTCGCGCGTGGGAATCGGCGGCACGCAAGCAAGGCCTGGAATCGTTCGCTCAGCCGTTTAGCATGCTCTACCAAAAGCCGGGTGGCGACGTCTCGGTGTCGTTGCCAGCGCTCTTTCTCAACAGCACCACGGTGGTCGAAGGGCGGCGTTTCGTGCAGCATCCCTTCCAGCCCATAGCCACGCCGGAACGGCAACCGTGGACGGCGGGCCTCGATGGCTCAAGCTGGCTGGATCCGCGCGTGCCACTGAGCGAAGTCGTGCTCAATAGCGCACGCTTCACCTATATCAGCCCGGCAGGAACCTTGGACACAGCCTCTGCCAACCCTCCCGTACCTGACCGCCTCCAGTTGGTCGACGGTGGCTACTTCGAAAATTCCGGCACGACCACCTTGCTGGAACTCATGCGCCTGTTGCGCGCCAAGGCGACGCAGCGCGGGCAGTTGCTGCGCTTCATCGTTATCCATATCAGCAACGACCCGCTGATGAGCGACTTCGTCGATCAACACGATCCGCGACATCCGTTGCCGCTCTATTCCGCAACCTGCCCCTCGGTGCCCGGTCGACTGCGCGACAGCGTGCGCGGCGAAGTGACGGCACCGTTCAACGCGTTGCTTGCCACACGCGGCGCACGGGGCGAATACGCACGCGTGCAGTTGCTACGATCGCTGGATCTGGATGCTGCCGATCCTTCGCACGGCGACATGCTCTGGCATTTTCGCCTCTGCCCCGGCGACTATCCCATTCCGTTGGGCTGGACGATCTCCACGCCCGTCTTCGCCGAGCTCGGCCATCAGCTCGACCAGCATTACCCGCTCGCCGCCATGACCAGAGCGCTCGAACAGCAACTCCCGCCGAACCCGCCCTAGGCAAGGTGTCGCGGTGGTTGAGACGTGGCCGGTGCAGACTTCGTCGATGGACGAGCCCTTTCTCCCTCTCAAGGCCCTGAAGGGTCGCGGCGCCGCTTCCAACCCGGAGGGGCGCTTCGAATCGATTCGCCATCACGCCGAGGACGACGGTTGGCAAAGCCTGTTGCTGGACGAACAGGCGCCTCGCCCGCGCACGGAAGTCACCGAGGAACGTGCGCGCAGCGTCATCACGCGCAACGACTCACCAGACATCCATTTCACCCAGGCGTTGAATCCCTATCGTGGTTGCGAACACGGATGCATCTATTGTTTCGCACGCCCATCGCACAGCTATATCAATCTGTCACCCGGTCTCGATTTCGAAACCAAGCTTCGGGCCAAGAGCAATCTTGCCGAGGTGTTGCGGCTTGAGCTGTCTCGCCCCGGCTATGCTGTCAGCCCCATCAATATTGGCAGCAATACCGATCCGTACCAGCCGATCGAGCGGCGTTGGCGTTTGACGCGTGCCGCGCTGGAGCTACTCGTCGAATGCCATCACCCATGCACCATCGTCACCAAGAACGCCATGGTCGAACGCGACCTGGACATCCTGGTGCCGATGGCACGCGAGCGATTGGTGCAGGTGTTTGTATCGGTCAATTCGCTGGACAATCATCTCGCCGCGAAACTTGAGCCTCGGGCGAGCGCACCGCACCGACGCATCAAGGCCATTCGCACACTTGCCGAAGCCGGCGTGCCGGTGGGCGTGCTGGTGGCGCCAATCATTCCCGCACTAAACGACAGCGATATGGAAGCGGTGTTGGAGCAGGCAGCAGATGCCGGTGCACGCTGCGCCGGCTACACCACCTTGCGCCTGCCGTATGAATTGAAAGCGCTATTCCGTGAATGGCTGGCCTTGCATGCGCCCCAGCGCGCTGCGCATGTGATGAGTCTGGTGCAGCAAATGCATGGCGGCCGAGACTACGACAGCGATTTCACCACGCGCATGCGCGGACAAGGCGTATTCGCCGAACTCATTCGCCGTCGCTTCGATGTGGCGTGTCGCAAGCACGGCTTCGGCCGCGCGCGTGAGTTATGGCTGGACACCACGCGTTTTATGCCACCGCGCAAACAGTCGCCGCAGGGCGAGCTATTTTGA
Source organism: Dyella humicola (assembly GCF_026283945.1). Classification (NCBI taxonomy): domain Bacteria; kingdom Pseudomonadati; phylum Pseudomonadota; class Gammaproteobacteria; order Lysobacterales; family Rhodanobacteraceae; genus Dyella; species Dyella humicola. Next base: position 94,095 of record NZ_JAPDPC010000005.1, on the reverse strand, counting down.
GGCTGACCAGCGGTATGGGCCGCACCGTTGCTCCCGTGGTGGCGTGTAAAGCTTTGGTGTATGGGCTTTACACATAGATCTATTGCGCGAAAATGGGGGGTGCCCAGACTGTCCGGAGTCGCTCTTGGCGACCTACCGGAGATACCCCATGAAGACTCGAACCTTGTTGTTTACCCTCGCCGGCGTGTGCTGCGCCAGCGCAGGTCTGGTGCAGGCGGCGCCGTTGTCGTATGACATGGCTGCCATGACCCAGGAAGCCCCGGCCGCCACGCCGGTGGCCGCACCGAAATTGCAGGCGGCCATGCGTTCGCTATGGCATGGCCATGTGGTGCACACGCGCGAATACGCCATGGCCGTACATGCGCACGATGCGGCCAAAGCGAAGGCGGCCGCGGACGCTGTCGTCGCCAACGCCAAACAGATTGCCGATGCGGTGGCTGGCTTCTATGGCAAGCCAGCGGGCGATCAGACCCTGCAATTGCTCGCCGGCCACTGGGGTGGCGTGAAGGCACTGACGGACGCAAGCGCTGCCAACGACAGCGCGGCCGAACAAAAGGCCATGGTCGATCTCAATGCCAATGTCACCGCCATTGCCAAGTTCTTTTCCAGCGCGAATCCCAACTTGCCAGAGAACGCCGTACAAAGCCTGTTTGCCGCGCACGTGGCGCATCACGCCAGCCAGATCCAGCAAATCATGAGTGGCAACGGCAAGGACGAGCAGGCCACCTGGACCGCGATGCAGGTGCACATGAACGCCATTGCCGATGCGTTGGCCGGCGGTATCGCCAAGCAGTTTCCGGACAAGGCGAGCTGAGCGATGGCTGCGCTCGGTCAACTCGGGGCCACCCAGCAGCGCCTTTTACGGCAACTGCTGTTGGCCAGCGCGGGCGGTACGGTGGAGACGTTATGCGCGCAGTTGGGTATCAGCCATAACGCCGTGCGCCAGCACCTGAGCGCCTTGATCGCACGCGGCTACGTGGAACGGACACAGTCACGCCCAAGCGGAGGCCGACCGTTGGCCTGCTACCGTCTCACCGAGGCGGGGCAGGCCTTGTTTCCGCGCAACTACGGCACCATCGCCACCGCCTTGCTGACGCAACTGAGCGCCCGTTTCGGCGCCACCGAGGTCGAGCATCTCTTGCGCGATCTCGGCCATGGCCTCGGCAGTCGTGAGGTGGCACCGGCTGCGGCCACACCCGTGGTGGAGGTCGTACAGGGTCTGGCCCAGAAGCTTGACGCCATGGGTTACGAAGCGATCGCCGCACGGCATGGCGAGGAGTGGCAGGTCGAGGCCTTCAACTGCGTCTTCCACGCGCTCGCCCAGCAGCATCCGCAGGTGTGCAAGTTCGACCTGGCCTTCATGGAAGCCGCCAGCGGGCGCCGTATCCATCACATGGAATGCATCGTGCGCGGCGGACATGCGTGCCGCTTCCGCGTCGGCGCGCTGCTGTCATCGGAGGAGCCACAGGACGACCCCAAGATCTAACCGCGAGCCGAACTAAAAGGCCGCCGATGAATCCATCGGCGGCCCAGGGTCGCGGTGGATGGAACGAAGGCGTTTAGCCGGCTGGCGGCAAATACCTTTCAAACCACATCAACGCACGCTGCAGCACATCACGCTGATGGTCGGGATCGACGAAGTGATGGCCTTCGTTCGGATACACCACCAGCGAAGTCGGCACGCCTTGCGCGCGCAGCGCATGCCAGTACTCGAATGACTGGGGCGCCGGGCATTCGGCATCGCGATCGCCGACCACGACCAAGGTGGGCGTCTTCACCTGCTTGATGAAGTTGATCGCCGAGCTCTTTGCATAGGCTGCCGGGTCGTCATAAACAGACGCACCGAAGAACGGAACCATCCACTGGTCGATCAGGTTCTGGCCGTAGTAGCTCTGCCAGTTGGCGATGCCGGCACCCGCCACCACGGCGCGGAAGCGCTGGGTCTGGGTGGGGACGAACATGCTCATGAAGCCACCGTAGCTCCAGCCGGTCAGGCCAAGGCGCTTGTCGTCCACCGGCAGTTTCTTTTCGATGGTGTCGATACCAGCGAGGATGTCGCGCAAGTCACCGTGGCCGAAGTCCTTGCGATTGGCCTGCACATAAGCTTCGCCCTGGCCAAAGCTGCCGCGCGGGTTTGGCATGAAGACGAAATAGCCGAGCGAGGAGAACGGTGAGCCGCCGAAGCCCACACTCGGCCAGTGGGGAATCACGGCGCTGGACGGACCGCCGTGCACGGTGACGATCATCGGATACGCCTTCTTGGCGTCGTAATTGGCCGGATACAGCAGCCAACCCTGTACATGGCGACCCTCGTTATCCCACTCCACCGACTCGGCCTTGCCCCAGCCGGGCTTCAGGCCTGCATTGATGGTGGTCACCGCAGCGGGGGCGGTTTCGCCCAGCGTACCCGCGTGAACTTCGGGCGCGTTGGCATAGGAGCTCTGCACAAACGCGACGCGCGTGTGGTCGCCGGACAGGGACAGCGCCATCTCGGCGCTGCCATCGCTGATTTCGGCGGGCAGCGAGAACAACGTGCGATCCAGGCTGGCCTTATCCGCGGTCACCGAGTACTCGGCGACCTGACTCTGGCCATTGCTGACCTGGGCGACGAGCAGTTGCTGTGGACTGTTCCAGGCCAGCCACGACGGCGTGACTTGGATGCCCGGCGTGAGATTGATCGGTTCGCCGCCCTTGGATGGCACCGCATAGATATCACCGCCGGTGGCACCCTGGTCGCTCATCAGGCCGCCGATGAAGGCAATCCGCTCGCCATCGGGTGACCATCGCGGCAGCGCCATCTGCAAGCCGTGCAGCGAACCCGTGACGGTCGATGGATCGAGCACGACTTGAGCGGAAGCACCCGGCTGTGCGTTTTGCACGTAGAGCTTGGCCAGCCACCAGTTGTTGTCGCCCGGCGGCAGCGCAGCCGTGTAGGTAATCCGCTTGCCGTCCGGCGACCAGGCAAATTCGTAGGCATAGGTTTCGGCCGGGGTAAGCAGTTGCACGGCGCCGCCGGTGGCATCGACAGCGGCGACGCGCTGTACTTCCATCCCGTCCACGCCGATCTCACCGGCTGCCGGCTTGGCCGCAAATACTGCGCTGGCGCGGCGCGTGCCATTGGGTACGTAGAGGAAGCCGAGCGTCTTGCCGTCCGCCGACCAGCTCAGGCCTTGCGCCACACCGGTCAGTGCCGCCAGCTTCTTCGGCGCTGCCTTCGACTGGGTGTCGACGAGGAACAGTTCTTTCTGATTGCCGCCGGTGGCGCAATCGGAGAGGAAGGCGAGGTGATGCGAGTCCGGCGCCCAGGCAACATCGCTCTCGCTGCACTTACCGGGTTTTTCGGTACCGATACGATGCGCGCCGCTGCCATCTGCCTTGGCGACTTCAACGCTGTCCTTGCCCTGCGTGCGGACTACCCAGGCCAGCTGGCTACCGTCAGGCGACAGCTGTACGGCTTCGATCTGGCGAACCTTGCCCAGCTCGCCGAGCAGTTTCTCGATGCGCGGATCGACGCTGGCGGACGTGGCGAAGCAGGCAGGTACGAAGGCTGCTGCGACTAAGGGCAGCAACAGGCGAGCAGGGCGGGTCATCACAAAGCCTAATCAGGGCGGAAAGACCGCACGCTATCAGGCCCCACGGTCACTCGCCAACAGGCCCTAGTGAGCGGCGATCGCCGCCGCGGCTGGAGCGACCGCTTGCCGGGACGCTTGCAGCGCCGCGATCTTCGCCTTGATCGTCGGGATCGCCGCCAGCGCCGCGCGCTCGCCTTCGAGGATGGCCTGGTTTTTCTGTTCGAAATCCGCCGCACCGATCTGGCCGACCTTCGGACGGATCACGATGTCGGCGCGCGCCAGCTCCTGCTCGCCGAGTTTCTGGCCCATGATGCTGATCGACTGGCCGACGATATTGATCATGCCGACCGGATTGGTGCCGCTGGCCTTGGTCGAGATATCCACCGCGATCACCACGTCGGCACCGAGCTGGCGCGCCGCGTCGACCGGCACCGGGCTCACTACGCCGCCGTCGACATAGTGCTTGCCGTTGATCTCCACCGGCTCGAACACGCCCGGAATGCTGCTCGACGCTCGTACCGCTTGGCCGGTATTGCCGCGCACGAAGACCGTGCGCTGGCCGGTTTCCAGCTGGGTCGACACCGCCGCAAACGGAATCTTCATCTGATCCAGCGGGCGATTGGCGACCAGCTGATTCACGTAGTCCTGCAGCTTCTGGCCCTGCACCACGCCGCCGGAAAACAACCGCACATCGCGGATGCGGGTTTCATCCAGTGAGAACGCCGTTTCCTGCAGCTGGAACGGATCCATGCCGCTCGCATACAGCGCGCCGACCACGCTGCCGGCACTGGTGCCGGCGACCACGTCGGGATGGATGCCGTTGGCTTCCAGCATCTTGATCACGCCGATATGCGCAAAGCCCTTCGCGGCACCGCCACCCAGCGCCAGGCCGATGCGCAGCTTCGCCGGTGCCGGTGGCACGACGACAACAGGTGGCGGCGTGGGCTTGCTGTTACCGAAGCAGGCGCAAAGCATCGCGCTGGCGAGCAGTGGCAGGAGCGGTCGGAAACGGCGGAAGGAGGGCATGTGGGCGGCAGCTGAGGGTTAGGGTGTCGCCATGCGCGGTTCGCGCGGTGGTGACTGGCGAGCGAGTGTAAGGCCGCCGCGGGGCGCCGCGATGTCGGAACAAGGCGCTTGGTTGGGCAGCGGTCAGGTCATCCCGGCGTTTGCCGGGACAACATGGAGGGAAAGGAATCCCCGGCTTCGAATGGAACCGAGGCCTTAAACCGCCGCGTCCGCCTCGACGTGGTAGTGCGTCGCCACTTCCACTTCCTTCTTCGAGCCGAGGAACACCGGCACGCGCTGGTGCAGGCCGGTGGGCTGCAGGCCCATGATGGGTTCGCGACCGGTGGTGGCGGCACCGCCGGCCTGCTCGATGATGAAGGCCATCGGGTTGGCCTCGTACATCAGGCGCAGCTTGCCGCCCTTGGACTTGATTTTGGCGTCCAGCGGATAGAAGAACACACCGCCGCGGGTGATGATGCGATGCACGTCGGCCACCATCGAGGCGACCCAGCGCATGTTGAAGTCCTTGCCGCGCGGACCGTCCTTGCCGGCCAGCAGCTCGCCGATATAGCGCTGCATCGGCGCTTCCCAGTGGCGCTGGTTGGACATGTTGATGGCGAACTCGGCGGTCTCTTCCGGGATGCGGATGTCGCGGCGGCTGAGGACGAAGCTGCCGACTTCGCGGTCCAGCGTGAATTCGTGCGTGCCATGGCCGAAGGTCAGCACCAACACGGTGGCCGGGCCGTACACCACGTAACCGGCGGCCAGCTGGGTGGTGCCCGGCTGCAGGAAATGCTCGGCCTTCGGTTCGGTGACGTCGTCCGGGCAGCGCAGCACCGAGAAGATCGTGCCGACCGAGATGTTCACGTCGATGTTCGAGCTGCCGTCCAGGGGATCAAACAGCAACAGGTGATGGCCCTTCGGGTACATGTCGGGGATCGGCTGCGGATCTTCCATTTCCTCCGACGCGCATGCGGCGAGCTGGCCACCCCAGGCATTCGCCTCCAGCAGGATCTCGTTGGAGATCACGTCCAGCTTCTTCTGAGCCTCGCCCTGGATGTTGCCGGTGCCGGCCTCACCCAGCACGCCACCCAGCGCGCCCTTGTTGGTCGCCACGGCGATGCGCTTGCAGGCGCGCGCAACGACCTCGATCAGCAGGGAGAGCTCCGCGTTCATGCGGCCGGCGCGGCGTTCCTCGATGAGGAACTGGATGAGCGAGATGGACTTCATGACAAACCCAGGGAAAAAGGTGTGTCCATTGTCCCGGCTCGGGCCTGGCGGCGCCAGCGGCTTGCCTGACTGCCGGTTCATGCTGATCGGGGCAGGGCTGCTGACAACACGTTGGCAGTAGGGGGCCTGCAGACTGGGGTTCATCACAAGGAGGGATGCTCATGCGCGATACGGTGTATTTCCTGGCGTTCGATGGCTTTGCCGACTGGCACGCGGCGCAAGCCCTGTGCGAAATCCGCCGCCCAGGCGATTGGCGGCTGCAGACCGTCGGGTTCTCGTTACAGCCCGTGCTGTCGATGGGCGGTTTGCGGGTGTTGCCCGAACTGACCCTGGCTGACATGGATCTAGATCGCGCGGCGCTGCTGATCGTGCCCGGCGGCTATGCATGGGAGCGCGGAGAGGGCGAAGAGGTCGTGGAAGCTGCGCGTCGCGTCTATACGGCCGGCGCTCCGGTGGCTGCCGTCGATAGCGGTGTACTGGTGTTGGCCCGGGCCGGTCTGCTGGATGCCTGCCGTCATACCGGCAGCTGGCCTGGCCACATCGGTACGCATGTGCCCACGTACACCGGCGCCGATCAGTTCGACGCCAGCGTGCTGGCGGTCAGCGATGGCGGTGTGATCACCGCCAGCCAGCTGGGCAGCGTGGAATTCGCGCGCGAGGTGATTCGCACGCTGGATCTCTACAGCCCCAGCGACCGCGAGCACTGGTTCCGCCTGTTCAAGCACGCCCTGCCGCCGCCTTGGTGTGCAGCCGCGATGGCCACTGTTGCGGCCGAAGCCGCATGAGGAGGATGTCATGCCCTTCCCGCTCGAGCGGATTCTCATGGCCTACCGGCCGCTGTACTTGCGCGGCCTGCTGATGGATGGCCAATACAAGCTGCCCGCACGTCCGGCGCCTGCACCTGCACCTGCCAACGAATCGATATCCACCAGCACCGAGGTCGTTGCCGAGCGCATGCCCGCCGTAGCCCGCAAAGCACTTCACGGAACGGCCACATGAGCAGGATTTATGTCGCTTGCCTGGGCGACCACGCTGGGTGGCCGTCGCCTCCCTCCAGAGCTACGAGGTAGCCATCATGTCCACGCCACGCGTCACCTTCTATCACGCACCCAACAGTCGCTCCGGTGGCACGCGCGCGCTGCTCGAGGAACTGGGCGTCGATTACGACATGCACGTGCTCAACTTCAGCAAGAACGAACAGCGCCAGCCGGAGTACATGGCCGTCAATCCGATGGGCAAGGTGCCGGCGATCTGGCACCGGGGTGAACTGGTCACCGAGCAGCCGGCGGTCTTCATCTACCTCGCCGATCTCTATCCAGAGAAAGGACTGGCACCGGGTCTCGATGATCCGCTGCGCGGGCCGTATCTGCGTTGGATGGTGTTCTACGGTTCGTGTTTCGAGCCGGCCTTGGTCGACCGTTCGATGCAGCGTGATCCGCCCAAGCCGTCGACTTGTCCTTACGGTGATTTCGACACCATGTACAACACGCTGGTGTCGCAGCTGGAGCGCGGCCCCTACATGCTGGGAGAGCGCTTCAGCGCGCTCGACGTGCTGTGGGGCAATGCGCTGTACTGGATGACCATGTTCAAGCTGGCGCCGGAGTTGCCGGTGATCCGCGCCTATATCGACCGGGTCATCTCGCGCCCCGCCATGCAACGCGCGGCGGCGAAAGACGCCGAGCTGGCGGCGGCGCTGGCGGCGTGAGGCGGCCATTGCCAGCAACTCCCCTCATCGTCATCCCAGCTTGACCAGCTTTCGGCTGTTGAAAGCCGCTGGGATGACGGACAAGAGCTAGCGGCGGTACCCGGCACCATGACCTCTAACCGTGACTACCGACGCTGGCCCCACCTCGACGAGTCGGCCATCATTGGCCGATGCGTCGCGCCGACCGGCTCTTTCTCATCATTCATGCCCTGCGCGGCCGCCGAACGGCGCTGCAGGCGCGTCAGCTGGCGGGCACGCTGGGTGTCTCGCTGCGGACGGTCTACCGTGACGTGGCCGATCTGCAGCTGTCCGGCGTCCCGATCGAAGGCGAGGCCGGCGTCGGTTACGTCCTGCGCAAAGGCTCGGATATCCCGCCGCTGATGTTCACGGCCGACGAGCTCGAATCGCTGGTGGTCGGTACGCGTTTCGTGCGCGCCTTCGCCGGGCAGAAGCTGGCGGAAAGCGCCCAGGCCGCCTTGCTGAAGATCGAGGCTGTGCTGCCCCCGGAATTGCGCGAGCGCGCGGCACGCACGCGTATCTATGCACCGATCTGGCGCGACCAGAGCAAGACCGATTTCTCCGCGCTGATCGATCGACTCAATGCGTCGATCACCGACGGCCAGGTCCTGCGACTTGAATACAGCGACGAGGCGGGCCGCACCAGCACGCGTGAGGTCGAGCCGCTATGCCTGTCGTTCTGGGGTGGGGCGTGGACGCTAGGCACCTGGTGCCGGCTGCGCGTCGGCTTCCGCAATTTCCGTCCGGACCGCATCGCCAGTTGCACGATTACCGGCGAACGCTTTGGCGAAACGGAAGGCCGTGACCTGAAGGCCTATCTGCAGGCCATGCGTGGCTATTACGAAGGCATGGAGTAGGGGCCAGCCAGGCCTGACGGGGGCGCCCTGGCCGCGTCGATTCCGCTACCCTCGGGCATACCTCTCGCCGAAGGAGTCGCCGATGTCCGTGCCAGCGAACGCCGTCTTGGCTCGAAGCACGACGGGCACCGACGTCCTGGCTGGGCTATCCATTGCCGGCCTGTTGCTGCCAGAGGCCGTCGCGTACTCCGGCATTGCCGGCTTGCCTCCGCAGGCAGGCGTCATCGCCTTGTTTGTTGGCCTGGCCTGTTATGGCCTGCTCGGGCGCAGTCGCTTTGCCATCGTGTCGGCCACCTCGTCATCGGCGGCGGTGTTGGCTGCCGGCACCCTGGCACTGGCGGGTGGCGACCAGGTTTCGCGCGCGGCGATAGCGGCCACGCTGGTGTTGCTTACCGGCGGCTGCTTTCTGGTCGCCAGCATCGCTCGCCTGGGTGGACTCTCGCAACTCATCGCACGGCCCGTGTTGCGTGGCTACACCTTTGGCCTGGCCTGCGTGATCGCGCTGAAGCAGCTGCCGCACCTGTTTGGCGTGCCGGAATTGCATGGCGATTTCGTCCCCCTGTTGCTGGCCAGGCTGTTGCGCGACCTGACCCAATTGCATGGGGTAACGCTTGGCTGTGGTCTCACGGCGCTGGCGTTGTTGTTCATCAGCGAACGCCTGCGGCGCGTGCCGGGCAGCCTGGTGGTCATCGCGCTGGGTGTCGCGGTAGCGGGCTGGCTCGTGCAGCGCGGCGTTCCACTCACCGGCGAAATCCTGCTGACGCCGCAGTGGGCGTTGCCCACCTGGCCAAGCAGCGGGCAATGGCTGCCCAGCATCGAGCTGGCGGCGGCTCTCCTGCTGATTCTTTATGCCGAGTCGTACAGTTCCATCCGCGGCTTCGCCCTCAAGCATGGCGACAGCGTGAACCCGAACCGCGATCTCGCCGTACTGGGCCTCGCGAATGCGATCTCGGGCCTGCTGCATGGCATGCCGGTGGGCGCGGGCTACTCAGGCACGTCGGCCAACGAGGCGGCAGGCGCCCGGTCGCGCCTCTCCGGCCTGGTCGCCGCAGCTACCGTGTTGCTGATGGTGTGCCTGCTTTTGCGCTGGATCGAGCGGATTCCCCAACCGGTACTCGCCGCGATCGTGATCCATGCGGTGAGCAAATCGCTGCGCCTGTCGACCTTCACGCCCTACCTGCGCTGGCACCGGGATCGCCTGGTGGCGCTGGCTTCGGTGCTGGCGGTTTTGTCACTGGGCATCCTCAATGGCTTGCTGTTCGCCATTGCCTTCAGCCTGATCATGCTGTTGCGCCAACTGGCCACGCCGCGCGTGAGCGTGCTTGGCCGCCTGGCGGAGGGTCACGATTTCGTGGACATCGCGCAGCACCCCGAAGCCGTGCCGCCGCCCGGGATGTTGATCGTACGGCCGGAGGAGCCCCTGTTCTTCGTCAACGCCGAAGCGGTGCTCGCCCAGGCGCGACACCGGGTCGACGCAGGCCAGGGTCTGCGCAGGCTGATTCTGAGCCTGGAAGAGTCGCCGGACCTCGACGGCACGGCACTCGAGGCGCTCGGCGATTTCGCCGCGTGGCTTAGCGCTCGTGGCATCGAGCTGCGCGTGGCACGATTGAAGGACGCTGCCCGCGACGCACTGTCGCGTCTGGCGATACCCCAGCTTTCGCCACAGGCGCTGAACTACTGGAGCGTGGAGGATGCTGTTCTGGCGACGTCACCCACCTCAACTTCGGCCAAGGGAAATCCTTAGTGAACAAAGCAATGCGCATGACCTGGCTGGCTGCTGCCGCTCTTACGCTGACCGCACCGGTCTGGGCCGATCAAACTACCGACGCCCGCTTCAAGCAGATCTACGATCAGGAATGGGCCTGGCGCAATGGACAATCCGGCATCAACACGTCGGGCGAGGCGCAGCCCAACGGTTCGCGCCTGGACAACGTGGATGCGGCCAACCAGCAGAAGCGGCTCGATTACTGGCAGAAGGTGCTGACCAGCCTTGACGGCGTCGACCCCAAGCAGCTGTCGGCCGAAGAACAGGTCAATTACGCGATCTATCGCGCGCAGATCCAGAACCTGCTCGCCGCCCAACAGTTCAAGCAATGGCAGATGCCGTTCAACAGCGACTCGGCGTTCTGGAGCGATCTCAACTACGTGCTCGAGGGCGACAACCTGCGTACGGAGAAGGACTATCGCCGTTACCTCGATCGCCTCGGCCAGGTCCCTTCCTATTTCCAGCAGCAGATCGCCAATATGCGCGATGGCCTGGCACGTGGCTTTACCGTGCCTCGCGCGGTCCTGGACGGCCGTGATGTATCGATTGCCTCCGTCGCCGAGCTGAAAGACCCCACGCAGAGCAGCTTCTACAAGCCGTTCGAAAAGATGCCGACCTCGATCGCACCTGCGGATGCGGCGAAGATGCAGGAAGAAGCGCGCCAGGCCATTGCCAGCAAGGTGATTCCCGCCTACGGCAACCTGCTGACCTTCTTCCGCAACGAATATATGCCCAAGGCACGCACGACGCTGGCGGCGGAAGCGATGCCGGATGGCAAGGCCTGGTATCACCAGCAGATCGTCGAATACACCACGCTCGACCTCAGCCCCGACCAGATCCACCAGATTGGCCTCGACCAGGTGGCGAAGATCCACGCCGAGATGGTCAAGACGATGCAGGAGACCGGCTTCAAGGGCAGCTTTGCCGACTTCCTGCATTTCCTGCGCACCGACCCCCAGTTCTACGCCAAGACCCCCGATGAACTGCTGATGCGCACCGCCTGGGTCGCCAAGCAGGTCGACGCGCAGCTGGGCAAGGAATTCGGCCGCCTGCCGCGCCAGCGCTTCGCCATCGTGCCGGTATCGCCTGATATCGCGCCTTACTACACCTCCGGCCGTGGCGGCGCGAACAGCTACCTGGTCAACACCTACGACCTGCCGTCGCGTCCGCTCTACAACATGCCGGCCTTGACCCTGCACGAGTCGGCTCCCGGTCACTCCCTGCAGTTGGCCCTGGCGGCCGAGCAGAAGGGCCAGCCAGCGTTCCGTCGGGAGGGCTACATCTCCGCCTACGGCGAAGGTTGGGGGCTTTATTCCGAGTATCTCGGCAACGAGATGGGCATCTACAAGACGCCGTACGACCGCTTTGGCTATCTCACCTATCAGATGTGGCGTGCGGCTCGCCTGGTGGTCGATACCGGCATCCACCATCTGGGTTGGACGCGCCAGCAGTCCATCGACTTCATGACCCAAAACACCGCGCTGTCCGACCGTGAAATCGCCAACGAAGTGGATCGTTACATCAGCTGGCCGGGTCAGGCGCTGTCGTACGAGCTGGGTTACCTGAAGATCCTCGAACTGCGCCAGAAAGCCGAGCAGGCGCTGGGCAGCAAGTTCGACATCCGCCACTTCCACGACACCGTGCTGCAGATCGGCTCGGTGCCGCTGCCCGTACTCGAACAGCGCATCGATCGATTCATTGCCGAGGGCGGTCCGGAGCCGGATTTCGGCGGCGACTGTGCGAAGCAAACCAAGGCACCGTAACCCACTTTGCTCCCTCTCCCCAATGGGGAGAGGGTTAGGGTGAGGGGTCAATCTTGCGGTGGAGTTGCTTCCAGGCGAGTTCTCGGTGAGCTTCAGAGCGACACACTGCGGTGTGCCAAGAGGGACAAGTAGGCAGAATTACGGTTTAACCGCATCCGCCTTGCCCGTCTCCGCATAACGCTGCAGCCGCTGCAGCTGCTCCATCATCACGCCATCGATATCGGGTGCGAGCTTGTCCAGGCCGCTTTGACTGGCTCCGTTGACCCGATATTCGAATTGCAGCGTGGTGCCATCGGCGGCCGGCTTGAGCGCAAACGTCATCACACCTTGTACGGCCATGTTCTGCAGCGGACCAAGCGCCGTATCCAGGCGCAGCAGATGGCTCGGGTTGGCCCAGATCACGTGGCCGTGTGCGACGCTTTGATCGTTCCAACGCTCGCAGAAGCAACCACCGGCCTCGGCCTGGAGACTCAGGTGCCCGGCCTCGCCGGAGAAGGTGTGCTTGCTGCTCCACCAATGCCCGACGTCGACAAGCGCTGCATAGAGCTTGGCAGGCGGTGCATGCACCACGCGGCTGTCCTGCAGCAGCAGGTGATCGGCGTTGGTTTCCTTCACTTCGGCATGGGTGGCGCAAGAGAGCCCCATAAGCAGGGCCACGATGACGCTGATGCGCATGGCGATTCCTCCTTCGGACGTGCGCGGAGTATGCGACCAGGCCGGCGCTTATGGCATGGGCCGGATGGTTGATGGGGCGTCGAAGTTCGTCGCTGGCAATATATGCACCAGTAAAGTACAATTGGCCCGCACTTCACTGGGAGAGTCAAGCCATGGCAGCTCATCTCCAGCCTGAAACCATCCCTGCCGCCGATCTGGGCGGTCCTGCGCTGCGGGCTTTCTTCAACCTCGCGGAACGCTGGGACCTGCGCATTGCAGATCAGCGACGCCTGCTCGGTGATCCACCCGAGTCCACGTTCTACAAGTGGAAGCGCCTGCAGAGCGGTACGCTCAGCCGCGACGTACTTGAGCGCATCAGCTATCTGCTGGGCATCTTCAAGAACCTGCAGATCCTGTTTCCCGACCCGCAGCAAGCCGATAGCTGGGTGCACCGGGCTAACCAGTCGCCGTTGTTCGGTGGACAGTCCGCGTTGCAGCGCATGTTGTCGGGCAACGTGGCCGACCTGTATGTGGTCCGCCAATACCTGGATGCCCAGCGCGGCTGGAACTGAAGCTTGCCGCCCCTAATGACGTGTTGCGGGACACGTCGCAGCTGGCGATACGCCGGTCCTGCATACTCATCTCTCCAGCCGATCGCCTGGGACACGACACGTCATGGCCGACATTCCCCCGCTCAAACGCATCCGCTGGAGCCAGGCCTATCGCATCGTGCCCAGTCGGTTTCCACCGGTGGGTGTATTCGATCGGATTGCCGAGCCGGGCGATCTCGACGCGCTCTACGCGATTGAAGCGATGACCAATCCGCGCTTGCGCGACGAGCTCGGCGAGCTGCGTCTGGTGCCCTCGGAACGGCGCATCAGCGGACCGGGCACCACGCCGGTGATGGCCGCATTCACGCATCTCAATCCGGAAGGAAGCCGTTTTTCGGACGGTACCTGGGGCGTGTTCTACGCCGCGCACAGCGTGGCGACTGCGGTCGAGGAAACGGTGTATCACCGCGAACTGTTTCTTGCCGCCACCTCGGAGCCGGCATGCGATATCGAAATGCGCTGCTATCGCACCAGCATCCAGGCCAGGTTGCATGATCTGCGTGGCGGCTGGAAAGCCGAGCACGCTCCTGATAGCTACGCTGCCGGCATCACATTGGCGCGTCGGCTGCGCAGCCAGGGTTCCGATGGCCTGGTCTACGACAGCGTGCGTCATCAAGGCGGCGAATGCGTTGCTGTGTTCTATCCGGACCGGGTGGCGCCTTGCGTGCAGACGCAGCACCTGATGTATCGCTGGGATGGCAAGCGTATCGCCCAGGTACTCACGGTCGACGAATGGAAGCGCAGTTGATGCGGCCACTTCTCCCAAAGAACACGGGCCTCCCGTGGGGGAGACCCGTCTGGCATCCATGCCACCAAACGTTTGCCATCAGAAGCGATAGCCGAGGCTGATGCCGTAGACCATCGGATTGATCGTGGCCGTGCCGACCTTGGTGCCCCCCACTTTGACGTCGCTCTTGATGTTTATCCAGCGAAGGTCGGCCGTGACGATCCACTTGGGATTGATGGTGACGTCGATACCCGCGTGCGCGGCCACACCCCAGCTGTTGGCAATGCTGACGCTGCTGCCCTGCAGCGCACCGGCCCCCTTGGTGTCGAAGAAGTTGGTGTAGTTCACGCCGAGGCCCAGGAACGGCGACCAGGTGTTGTTCGGCATGAAGTGATAATTCAGACCAACGGTTGGCGGCAGCTGCTTGGTCTGCGCGACTTTGCCGAGACCGGACAGTCGCACATCGTGCTCGAACGGCCACGCAGCGAGCACGTCCACACCCAGGTTCGGGGTAATCATGTATTCGAGGCTGGCGCTGGGGCGCACGCTGCTGTCGACGCTGGCACGTGCACCGGCGAGCGTGCCGTTGTTGCTCTTGGGATCGACCACGTGGGCGCCGAAGCGTACGACCCAGTTGTCATTGGTATCTGCGTGAGCGGCGGGTGCGGCGACGGCGCCCAAAGCTGTGGCGATGAACAGGGGAAGTAGTGCTTTCATGGGGAATTCCGCTCTTTTGTCTATCGGGACGGATCCATGGTCGTTAGGATCACGTTGAGCGGTTCTGACCTAGGTCATGCCGACCTGGGGCATACGGACGCAGCTGGCGAAAACCAAAAAACGAAGCGGCCCGCCAAGAGGCGGGCCGCTTTTAGCCGTCCATCCGTGCAGCGATCAGGTATCGGCGTCGGTCGCCCAGCCTTCACGATTGCCGCGCGTGAATACACGGTCGCCGTACAGAACCTCGCCAGCAGCGTGGGCCGGCTGCTCCCGCAGCTTGGCGTAGATCGGCGTGAAATCCGGTCGCGTGGCTTCGAACAGCTGCTCGAAGCTGTCGATGACGAAATAGGTCTGCTGGTAGGTGTCGATGCGGTAACGCGCGCTCATCACGCGCTCCAAGCCGAAGCCGATGCGATTGGGCGAAGGCGAGTCCAGCGAGTAGATCGACTCACCCTTGGAGCTGACGATGCCGGCACCGTAGATGCGCATGCCGTCCTTGGTGTTGATCAGGCCGAATTCGACCGTGTACCAATACAGGCGCGTGAGGTTCATCAACGCTTCGGGACCGATCGCGAATGCCTTCATGCCACCCCGGCCGTAGGCCTCCATGTAGTCGGCGAAGACCGGATTGAGCAACAGCGGCACATGGCCGAACAGGTCGTGGAACAGATCGGGTTCGCTGAGATAGTCGAGCTGGTCCGGTTTGCGGATCCACCAGCTGACCGGGAAGCGGCGATGAGCCAGATGGTCGAAGAACACCTCGTCAGGCAGCAGTCCCTCAACCGCCACCAGCTCCCAGCCAGTGGCCGCACCCAGCACCTTGTTCAAGTCGGCGAATTTCGGGATACCGCCGTCGCCAAGGCCGAAGCGGGCCACGCCGTCCATGAATTCCTGGCAGGCGCGTCCCGGCAACAAGTCGCGCTGGCGTTGGTACAGGGTGTCCCAGACCTCATGGTCGGTGCGGGAATAGTCCGCCCAGGGCTGCTCCACGACGCCGGTGGCGTATACCGGCACATAGCCCCGGTCGGTCTGCTGGTGTTCGACACGGCGTGGCGCGGTGTTCATGGAGCGGCTCCGGATGGCGCTGGCCATCATGTTTCGGGGATGGCACAGCATATGGCCGAAACCGCGCACGATGATTGTTTTATTGCTTCAATTCAGCTTGTTTGCACAATAATCGGCACGCCCATCGGGGCATTGCGGGATTTTATTGCCATGACGACCCTGGATCGCACCGATCTGCGCATTCTCGCCGTGTTGCAGGGCGAAGGGCGCATTACCAATGCCGAGCTCGCTGAACGAGTCAGCCTGTCGCCATCGGCCTGCCTGCGCCGTCTTCAGCGCCTCGAGGCGGAGGGCATTCTCACCGGTTACACCGCACAGGTTGACCCGCAGGCGATCGGGCTCGGCCTGCAGGCCTTCGTGCGCGTTCAACTGACCAAGCATGAAAGCGCGGCAGTGGAGCACTTCGTGGGGCTGGTGAATGGCTGGGATGAAGTCGTGGCGTGTTACGCGCTGACTGGCGACATGGACTATCTGCTGCACGTCTACGTGACCGATCTCCAGGACTTCTCACGCTTCCTGCTCGACCGTTTGCTGAACGCCGCCGGGGTCGCTGATGTCAATTCGAGTTTCGTCCTTCGCACAGTCAAGCGATCGGCGGCTTTACCCTTGGCCCAACTTGAGCATTGAAGATGCCGGAGTAGGTCGCAGGGGCTTCAACTAACGGTAAACTAACCAGACTGATGAACACCGACACCGTTTCCGCCCCGGATCGCCGCGACCTGATTCGACCCCTGCGTTACGCCTGGCGCGTACCGTTGTTGCTGCTGCACGCGATCCTGGGCGTCCTGCTGTGTTCGTTCGTGCTCAGCTGGGGCCGCAACGCGGTGATGAAAAACGGCCGCGAACCGTTCCCGCACCGCACCATCCGCTGGTGGTCCACGGCGCTATTGCGCATTTTCGGCTTGCGCTCGGTACGCGTGGGCAAGCCGCTCGCCGATCCGGTGCTGTTCGTGGCCAACCACACCTCCTGGCTCGACATCGAGCTGCTGCACAGCCAGCGTGCGGCCTGCTTCGTCGCCAAGGCGGAGATCGCCCGCTGGCCACTGGTGGGCTGGATGGCGGCCGCGGGCGGCACGATCTTTCACCGCCGCGGTAGCAACCATTCGCTGGCGGCCGTGATGCAGGTGATGGTGGACCGCTTGCGTGGCGGTCGTTCGGTGGCGGCATTCCCCGAGGGCGGCACTGGCCATAACGGCGTACTACGGGTGTTCCACGCGCGCATTTTCCAGGCCGCGCTCGATGCCGAGGTTCCCGTACAGCCCGTTGCGCTGCGTTTTGCGCGTGACGGCCGCCGGGTGATCGAAGCCGGCTTTCGCGAACACGAGAATTTCTTGCAGAACTTCCTGCGTTTGCTCGGCGACGCGCCGCTCGATGTCGAGGTGCATTTCCTCGAGCCCGTGCCGGCCACGCCGGATGCACGTCGCCGCATGGCCGAGCTGTCGCGTGAGCGCATCGCGCTGGCGCTGGAAGACAAGTCGACCCACGATAGCCGCGCATGAGCCTGCCGAAAGGAAAGGATTTCCTGCCGCCGTGGCCGCTACGCAGCGGCCACATCCAGACCATGCTGTCGTCAAGCGGCGTGCGTCGCGTGCTGTTGCCCAGGGCCGCGCAGACCGTGTTGAACGGTGCCGAGCAGGTGACGGTGGACGGTGGCGACGGCGTAAGACTGACCGGCGCGTACACAGCCCAGAACACGCAGGCAAAATCACGTGGCCTGGCGGTGCTGTTCCACGGCTGGGAAGGCAGCGTCGATTCCACCTATGTGCTGCAGACGGGCAGTCGCCTGCTGGCGGAAGGCTGGGACATTTTCCGCCTCAATTTTCGCGATCACGGCGATAGCCACAACCTCAACGAAGCGCTGTTCCATTCGTGTCGCATCGATGAGGTGGTCAACGCGCTGCTGGACATCGCGCGGCGTTACCCGAACCGGCCGATGGCGCTCGCGGGCTTCTCGCTCGGTGGCAATTTCGCCCTGCGCGCGGCCTTGCGCGCGCCTGCCGTGGGCTTGCCGCTGAGTTATGCGCTAGCGGTTTGTCCCATCATCGATCCCAGCGAAGGCCTGTTTTCGCTGGAGGAAGCCGCGCCGTGGTTTTACCAGGCGTATTTCATGCACAAATGGCGGCGCTCCCTGCAGGCCAAGCAGGCCGCGTTCCCGCACCGGGAATACTTCGAGCTGTCCGAGCTGAAGCAGAGCCTGCGCGGACTGACTGCCTCGCTGGTGATGCGGCACACCGATTTCGATACGCTCGAAGCCTATTTGGATGGCTATTCGGTCGCGGGCCAGGCACTTGCAGACCTGCATGTGCCGGCAACCATCCTCACGGCGCGCGACGATCCGGTGATTCCGGTGGACGCGTTCGAGAAGTTGCGGCTATCGGCCAATGTCGAGCTGGATATCTCCCCCTATGGCGGGCATTGCGGCTTTATCCGTGGCTGGGACATGACCAGTTTCACCGACGACTACATCGCCGCGCGTTTCAACGCGATCGCGGCGGCCTGAGCACGGCCAGCTACTGACACTGTTGGTGGAACATCGTTGACACTCCATAGGGTGGGTACGACGATGTTGCCTCGTGCGCCAAAGGAGGGTCGGTGGGGGCGCCTTCGGCAACTACGAGAGGACACGACCATGAGCAGGCACGCCAAAGGGACCTTCGACGTCAAAATGTCGCCGCAAACCGAACAAGAAGGTGTTGGTGATCCCAGCGTCGGGCGACTGGCCCTCCTCAAGCAATACCACGGCGACCTGGAAGGCTCCGGCAAGGGCCAGATGCTTGCCGTCGGCACGCCGATCGATGGTTCCGCCGGCTATGTGGCCATGGAACGCATCAGCGCGACGTTGCACGGGCGCAGCGGCAGTTTCGCGTTACAGCACACCGGTACCATGAATCGTGGAACGCCGCAGCTGTCGATCACGGTGGTGCCGGACTCGGGTACCGAGGCGCTGGGCGGGATCAGCGGCAAGCTCGATATCACCATGGCGAGCGGCGTGCACTCTTACGATTTCGAGTACTCGCTACCCGACGTGCCCTGAGCACTCACGGGTAGCCCTCGCCGGGTATACGCTTTCGATTTGCCGCCGCGGAGTTTCAACCATGCGCAACTTGATTTTCGCCCTGTTCGGGCTGTTGGCTACTCCTGCGATCCTTGCGGCCCCGTCCCTGGACAAGCTCACGCTTCCCAAGGGCTTCCACATCGCCGTGTATTCGGACGAAGTGCCCAATGCGCGTGAGATGGCATTGGGCGCCAAGGGCACCGTGTTTGTCGGTTCGAACGATGCGGGCAAGGTCTACGCGCTCACCGACAGCAAGGGTGATGGTCACGCCGACAAGGTACGTGTTGTTGCCAGTGGCCTGCAGTTGCCGGTGGGTGTGGCGTTCAAGAACGGCGACCTGTACATCTCGGCGGTGAGCAAGATCCTGGTGCTGCGCGATATCGAGAATCACCTCGATAATCCGCCGGCGCCTGAAGTCGTCTCCGACAAATTTCCCACCGATACCCACCACGGCTGGAAATTCATTGCGTTTGGCCCCGACAACAAGCTCTACGTGCCGATCGGCGCGCCATGCAACATCTGCGACAAGGGCCATGCCTACGCCAAGCTCACGCGCATGAACGCCGATGGCAGCGGCCTTGAGGATGTCGCTTATGGCATTCGCAATACGGTGGGCTTTACCTGGCGGCCTGGTTCCGGCCAGCTGTGGTTCACCGACAATGGCCGCGACCTGATGGGCGACGATATGCCCAGCGACGAACTCAACAAGCTCAGTCATGTCGGCGAGCACTTCGGTTATCCCTATTGTCACCAGGGCGACACGCTCGACCCGGAGTTCGGCCAGGGCAAGAACTGCAAGGACTACACGCCACCCGTGTTGAAGCTGGGAGCGCACGTGGCTTCGCTGGGTCTTCGTTTCTATGAAGGCAAGCAGTTCCCGGCCGACTACAAGGGAGCCCTGTTCATCGCCGAACACGGTTCGTGGAATCGCACGAAGAAATCCGGCTATCGCGTGATGACGGTGCGCCTCAACGGCGATAAGGTCGTGTCTTATGAGCCGCTGATCGAAGGGTTCCAGCAGGACGAAAAGGCGTGGGGTCGACCGGTCGACGTACAACCGCTGCCGGATGGCAGTCTGCTGGTGAGCGACGACCTCGCTGGCGCGGTCTATCGTGTGACCTACGAAAAGCCCTAAGGCCACACCGCCATGGCGGTGATGCATGAAACCCGATCAACGTTCCAGGAGAACAGCCTTGCAACTGCGCAGTGACAATTTCGAACATAGTCAGTCAATTCCGCCCAGACTCGCCTTTGGCAAGCGCGCAGCGCCGGTGGCGCTATCGGACAACCTGAGCCCTCATCTGGCCTGGAAGGAGGCGCCGCTGGCTACGCGCTCATTCGTGCTTACGTGCATCGACTTCGATGTGCCAAGCAAGCCCGATGACGTCAACAAGGAAGGTCATACCGTGCCGGCGGACCTGCCGCGGGTGGAGTTCGTGCATTGGCTGATGGCGAATATCCCGGTCGAATGCGGCGAGTTGGGGGAAGGTGCGTGTAGTGAGGGCATTGTGGCGCACGGCAAGCGTGCTCCCTACGGCCCGCCGGGCAGCGTCCAGGGCATCAATGACTACACCGGATGGTTCTCGGGCGATCCGGACATGCGTGGTGAATACCTCGGCTACGACGGCCCATGCCCGCCATGGAACGACTCGCTGGTGCATCACTATCACTTCCGCCTTTACGCCCTCGACGTGGAGCATCTCAAGCTCGCCGACGGCTTCACTGTCAGCGAGCTGCGTGCGGCGATGGACGGCCATGTGCTGGCCGAGGCGGAGTTGATGGGTACCTATTCCCTCAATCCGGCACTGGACTGATCGCAAGGCGAAGAAATCGTGAACGGGGCCCAACGTGATGACAGGATGGCGCCCTCTTCACGCGCGCAAGGCATGCGCTGTGGGTGAATGATGAAGGGGTTATCGGCTGCCCCGTCATGAGGAACGCCCCATGCTGCACTACGCCCTGGTCTTTCTGGTCATCGCCATCATCGCAGCTTTGTTCGGGTTTACCGGCATTGCTGGTACCGCTGCCGGTATCGCGAAGATCCTGTTCATCATTTTCCTGATCCTCGCGGTTATCGCCTTCTTTCGCCGCGCCAGCTGAGCGGCAGCACATCGGGCCGATCCGAACCCGGCGTGCGCCCGGCTCGCACCCGTGGGTTACAGTGAAACCACCGCCTCATCGGAGAAAGTTATGAACAAGCAAGTCCAGGCGCCCGAGGAACCCGGCGCGGCCGAGCGCATCGAGGAGCGCGCCGAGCGTGTCAAGCAGGCGACATCCAGCGCCGTTGCGGGTGCCAAGGAAGCCGTCGGCCGCGCCGCCGATCACGTCGAAGAGACCTTGCATCACGCCACCGATAAAGCGGCCGACGCCGCCACGCGCGCCAATGCCAAGGCCGGCGAATACCGTGAACGTGGCCGCGAGGCCTATGGAGAAGCGGTGGATCGTGCCGACGAATGGCTAGAGAAGGCTCGCGACTATGTGCGCGAGAAACCCGTGCAATCGGTGGCCATCGCCCTTGGCGCTGGCTGGCTGCTAGGCCGCATACTGCGACGCTAATACCAGGCAAGCCGACGAGGGCAGCGGATGGACCAGACCGGACGCGATGACGCGCCCGCCACACCCGATGAGGCGCCGGCACCGTCAGCACCGCCTGGCCTGCTGGACGATATCGGCCGCCTCGGGCGGGCGTTCCATCGATTGTTCGGCGCGCAGCTGCGATTGCTGGCCGCAGAACTCGGCCTCGCGCGCAGCGCCGTGCACTGGATACTTGCAGCGGCCCTGGTCGCCACCGTCGCCGGGGTGGGCCTTGGGTTGACCTTGCTGGGTTTGACCGGTTGGCTGCTGGCGCTGTGGTTCGGCTCGTGGACCTGGGCGTTGGTGGCGCTGGCCCTGTTGGAACTGGCTTTCCTGGTGGGCGCGGTGCTCCTGGTTCGCCGTTGCATGCACTGGATGAGCCTGCCCGCGACGCGGGGCGAGTGGAATGCGATGATGCGCGATGCCCTGCGTCGTCCCGACCCACAGGGTGAGTCTCGCCCAGAGGACGCACCATGAGCATCTTCAAACAGCTGCATGCCGTTCGTGTAGCGCAGGCGAGTTCGCGAGAGGCACGCCACGAATTGGCCGTACCCGCCCAAGCGCTGTTGTCGCGTGGGCAGCACTATCCGCTCACCACGGTGGGCGTGGCCGCTGGCGCTGGCTTCGTCTTGGGGCAGCTCAATGTGCATCCTTTGCGCGTGCCCGGACTGGGTGCGTTGCTCAGCGGCACGGTGGCTGAAGTCGTCGCCCAGGCGGCGCGGCTGATTGCCGAATTCACCCAAGGCGGCTTTGATCCCTCATGAACCGGCCCGAGCCGCCCGCCGCGCCAGCGTCCTTGGGTGACGTGGCGGGCACACCGATTCCCAGCGTACCGATGATGTCGTACCAGGAGCCGCGCGTGGTCGCGCATCGCCTGGCGCGGGCGCGCAACGCGCGTCGTCACCTGCGCGGCATTCGCGTCGCCCTCAACCTGCTGTTGCTGCTGGCCTTGATGTACACCATCACGCTGACCAAGGGGCTGTTGATTCCCCTGGTACTGGCGGCTTTCATCGGCTTGGCGCTGAACCCAATCGTGGCCAGCGGTGCGCGCCTGGGCTTGCCGCGCTGGCTGTGCGCCAGCGTGCTGATGATCGCGCTGATCGCCGGCATCGTCAGCGGCCTCGGCATGCTGACGACGCCGGCCTTGGGCTGGTTTCACGAGGCGCCCGCCGCGATCCGAAGCTTTGTGCCCAAGCTCAAGTCGATCATCCAACCCCTGGAAGCGGCCAATCGAGCCACCCAAAGCCTGGTCACCGGGCAGGCCTCACGCGCACCGGCATCATCGCAGGCCTCGCTGGCGTTCAATGCGTGGGATGTGGTCGCCACCACGCCCAAGGTGCTCGCGGCGATACTGACCGTGGTGCTGCTGGTATTTTTCTTCCTGGTGTATGGCGACCTGCTGTTGCGCCGGCTGGTGGAGGCGGCGCCAAGCTTCAGTTACAAGCGCCACGCGGTGCGGATCGTGCGCAGCATTCAGACCGAAGTGTCGCGCTACATCCTCACCACTACGTTGATCAACTTCATGCTGGGCACCATCACCGCGGGTATGCTGTGGCTGTATCACATGCCCGATCCGCTGCTGTGGGGCGCGGTCGCCATGTTGGCCAATTTCATTCCCTACGTCGGCGCCATCACGACGACGACGGTGCTGGCTCTGGTTGGCCTGATGAACTTCAACGATGCCGGCTCGGCCCTGTTGCCTGCACTGACCTTTGCGGGCATTACGGCGGTCGAAGGCAACCTGATAACGCCGATGATCCAGGGTCGCCGCATGCGCTTGAGTCCCGTCGCCATCCTGCTATGGCTGCTGATATGGGGCTGGCTGTGGGGCATTCCTGGAGCCTTGCTCGCCGTGCCCATGCTCACCAGCACCAAACTCGTGGCCGAACGGATTCGTAGTTGGCGCTGGTTTGCCTTGATGGTCCAGCGTTGATGCGTCAGAGGGGCGCGTGAGGGCTCCGTTCGCGATCAGGCCGGTGATAGATCAGGACTACGCCGCCTGGAAGCCGCTGTGGGACGGCTATAACGCGTTTTACGGCCGCAGCGGAGCGACCGCGCTAGCGGAAGCGATCACTTGCTCGACATGGCGGCGTTTTCTCGATCGTGACGAACCCGTGCACGCACTCATCGCCGAGCGCGATGGCGAACTGCTGGGCCTGGTGCACTACCTGTTCCATCGCAGTACGACCAGCGCAGGCAATAGTTGCTATCTGCAGGATCTGTTTACGGTGGAGGCGGCGCGCGGTATCGGCGTCGGGCGTGCGCTGATCGAAGCCGTCTATCTGCAGGCGCACCAGGCGGGCTCGCCGCGCGTCCACTGGCAGACCCACGAAAGCAACGCGACCGCGATGCGGCTCTACGACAAAGTGGCCGAGAAATCCGGCTTTGTCGTGTATCGCAAAATGCTGTGACTGCGTTCTCCGCGTCGGCGATTACCAATCGATGCGCATGCGATCGCGAAAGAAGCCGCCATTGAGCGCAGGTCGCGAGGGAAGTGTGGCCGCCCACACGATGCCGGCGGCGCCTTCGGCAACGGGGCGTCCTCCATGGCCACCCATGTCGGTGGCGACCCAGCCGGGGCAAACGGCGTTGACCAGGATGCCGCTGCCGCCCAGCTCCATCGCCAGCATGCGCGTATGGCTGTTCAAGGCAGCCTTGGACACGCGATAGGCCGGGCTGCTCGCACACTCGCTGTCGATGGCGCCGCAGCCGCTGGACACGTTGACGATGCGGCCATAGTCGTGGCGCCGCATCAGCGGAAGCATCGCCTCGGTGAGCTGCCAGGCGCCGAGCAAATTGATCTCCAACGCCTGCCGCACGATCGTCATGTCGACGGAGGACGCTTCGTTGCCGGCATCGAAACAGGCACCGGCGTTGTTCACCAGGATATCCAGGCGTCCGTAGTCGCGTTCGATACGCTTGGCGAGCGCGTAAACGTCGGCGGGCGACGTCACATCCAGCGGCGCCACGAAAACGTTGCCCCCTTCGCTACGAAGCTGCCGCGCAGCTCGTTCACCCGCTGATGCGTCCCGCGAGCCCAGCAGCACGGTCATGCCGCTGGCCGCCAGCTGCCGCGTCACCTCGAGTCCCAGGCCGCGGTTTGCACCGCTGACTAGGGCGACGCGCTGCGCCAGTTCGGGCTCGACCAGCGTCGATGGCCGCCGCGTCCACCTCGCGGGAAACGCCACGGTGTTCATGGAGCGGCGGCCAACTGATCGCAACGCTCGTTGGCGCAGGCCTGCCAGCCACCACCCAGCGCCTTGTACACCGAGACGGCGCGCAGATTGATCGATGCCTGCGCATCCGCCAGCGCATCTTCCGCCGCCAGCTGGGTGCGCTCGGCATCCAGCAACTGCAGGAAGTCGGCCGCGCCTTCGTCGTAACGCACGCGGGCCAGTTCCGCCGCGCGTCGGCTCTGCGCCACTTGATCGATCAATTTCTGCACGCGGTCGCGCTGCAGGTTGTAGCTGACGAGTGAGTTGTCCACGTCTTCCAGGGCCTGCAACACGGTGCGCTGATAATTCGCCAGCGCGGCGTCGGCACGTGCCTCGTTGGCCTTCACGTTGGAGCGTACGCGCTGCACGTTGAGGCCAGACCACGAGATGCTCGGTGCGAGCGACCAGGCACGCGTCGAAGGGCCGCCAAAATTGTTGCTGCGGCCAGACAGGAAACCGAGGAAACCACCCAACGTGATATGCGGGTAGTAATCGGCCTTGGCGACGCCAATGCGGGCATTGGCGGCGGCCAGCTCGCGTTCCGCGATACGGATATCCGGGCGGCGCGTGAGCACGTCGCCGGCGTTGCCGATCGGTAGCGCGACGTCGATCGGTTGGAACTTCTGCAGCGAGAGATCGATGTCCAGTTCACCGGGGCGCTCGCCCAGCAGCACGGCCAGATGCGACGTATCGGTCTGCGCCAGCGTCTGCAATACCGGCAACTGTGCTTCCACCGAACTGAGACGAGCGCTGGCGCTGGCGACGTCCTGCTCCTGGCCTGTGCCGATATCGGCACGAGCGCGGATCAGCCGCAGCGACTCGCGCTGGTTCTCGATATCGCGGTTCGCTACATCGATGCGCAGCTGCGCGCCGCGCAGATCGAAGTAAAAGCGCGCCACTTCGGCGAACAGCGTGACCTGTGCGTCCTGCAACGATGCCTCGCTGGCGCCGGCGTCTGCGCGCGCCGCCTCCACCGAGCGGCGCACGCCGCCAAACAGATCGATCTCCCAGCTGGCATCGAAGCCCGCCTGATAGCTGGTGACCGTGGTGCGCTGATCGGTGAAGCCCGGCTGCTGCCCGCGGCTACGCGAATAGTTCGCCACCGTTTCCACGTCGGGGATCTGTTGTGACTTGGCCACGCCGAGCAAGGCGCGTGATTCACGCAGGCGGGCGAACGCGATCTTCAGATCCGGGCTGTTCAGCGCGGCGCGCTGAATCAGCGCGTCGAGCGTCGGGTCGTTGAACTGCTTCCACCAGTTCGCCTGGAAATCCTGGGTCAATTCCCGCTGGCCATCCACACCCTGCACGGCGACCGGCTTTTCCACGGGCGCATGGTAGTCGGGCCCCACGCTGGCGCAGCCGGCCAGGATCAACGAGGCGGCAAGTGCGGTGAGCATTTTCATCAGTGATTCTCCAGGGCAGGTGCCGGCTGGCTCGCGTGAGCGGCCTTGCGGGCGCGGCGGCGTTCGCTCATGCGTTCGCTCCAGCCACGTACCAGCACATAGAACAAGGGGGTGAAGATCAGGCCGAAGAAGGTGACGCCCAACATGCCGGCGAACACCGCCACACCCATGGCATGGCGCATCTCCGCACCGGCGCCGTGGGAAGTGACCAGCGGCACCACGCCCATGATGAAAGCGAACGACGTCATCAGGATCGGACGCAGTCGCAAGCGAGCAGCCTCCAGCACGGCCTGGGTGCGATCCATCCCCTCGATGATCTGTGCTTCGCGAGCAAACTCCACGATCAGGATCGCGTTCTTGCAAGCCAGGCCAACCAGTACGATCAGGCCGATCTGGGTGAAGATGTTGTTGTCGCCCCCGGACAGCCACACGCCGGAGATGGCGGACAGCAGCACCATCGGCACGATCAGGATCACCGCCAGCGGCAGCAACAGGCTTTCATACAGCGAGGCCAGCACCAGGAACACCAGCAACACGCACAACGGGAACACCAGGATCGCGGTGTTGCCGGCGAGGATTTGCTGATAGGTCAGCTCGGTCCACTCGAAGGTCATGCCGTTGGGCAGGTTCTCGCGCGCGAGTTTCTCAATGGCAGCTTGTGCCTGACCGCTGCTGAAGCCTGGTGCCGGTCCACCGTTGATCTCGGCAGTTGGGTAACCGTTGTAATGCTGCACGCGATCGGGACCGACACTCTGGCGAATGGTCACGAACGAACCCAGTGGAATCGCCTCGCCCGTGGCGCTGCGCGTCTTCAGGCGCAGGATGTCTTCCGGCTCATGACGGAAGCTGGGCTCGGCGGACACATTCACCTGATAGGTGCGACCAAAGCGGTTGAAGTCGTTGACGTAGAGCGAGCCCAAGTAGGCCTGCATGGTCTGGTACACATCGGCCAGATCCACACCTTCGGCCTTCGCCTTTTCGCGATCCACGTCAGCATCGATTTGCGGCACGCTGACCTGATAGCTGGAGAACAGGCCGGCCAGGGTCGGCACTTTCGCGCTCGCCTGGATCAAGCCTTGAGTCTGCTTGTACAGCTCTTCGAAGCCGGCATCGGAACGGTCCTCCACCTGCAAGCGGAAACCACCAATCGTGCCCAGGCCCATCACCGGTGGCGGCGGGAACACGGCGATATACGCATCCTGGATCGCCGCGTATTTCTGGTTGAGCGCGCCGGCGATGGCACCCGCCGACAGCGACGCGTCGCGCCGCTCCTCGAACGGCTTGAGCGTGACGAACACGATGCCCGAGTTGGTGCTGTTGGTGAAGCCGTTGATCGACAGGCCCGGGAACGCCACCGCGCTTTCCACGCCCGGCTGCTTAAGCGCGATGTCGCTCATGCGACGAATCACGTCTTCGGAACGATCCAGTGAGGCGGCGTCCGGCAACTGCGCGAACGACACCAGGTACTGCTTGTCCTGCGCCGGCACGAAACCGGTCGGCACATGGGCAAAGCCGAACAGACCCAGCAGCACCAGGCCGCCATAGATCACCAGCGCGATGGAACCCGAACGCAGGATGCGCTTCACGCCACCCACATAGCGGTTTGCGCTGGATTCGAACAGGCGATTGAACGGGCGGAACAGCCAGCCGAACGCACGATCGATGAAGAGGCTGAGCTTGTCCTTCGGTGCACCGCGTTCCTGCAGCAGCAGGGCGGCGAGCGCAGGGCTGAGGGTGAGCGAGTTGAACGCCGAGATCACCGTGGAGATCGCGATGGTCAGCGCGAACTGGCGATAGAACTGACCCGTAAGGCCGCTGATGAACGCAGCCGGCACAAACACCGCACACAGCACCAGCGCCGTAGCCACGATGGGCCCGGTCACTTCGTTCATCGCCTTGCGGGTCGCTTCCTTGGGCGACAAACCATGCTCGATGTGCCGCTCGACGTTCTCCACCACCACGATGGCGTCATCCACCACGATGCCAATCGCCAGCACCAGGCCAAACAGCGACAGCGCGTTGAGCGAAAAGCCCACCAGCAACATCACTGCGAAGGTGCCGATCAACGAGACCGGGACCGCCACCAACGGAATGATCGATGCGCGCCATGTCTGCAGGAACAGGATCACCACCAGCACGACCAGCGCGATCGCCTCGAACAGGGTATGCACCACGGCTTCGATCGAGCCACGCACAAACACGGTCGGGTCGTAGACGATCTGATAGTCCACGCCCTGCGGGAAATCCTTCTTGAGGTCTGCCATCTGCTTGCGGACTTCGTCGGAGATCTGGATCGCATTGGAGCCAGGGCGAGCAAAGATCGGCAGTGCTACCGCGGGTTGGTTGTTGAGCAGGCTGCGCAGGGCGTAGTTGTTCGAGCCCAGTTCCACGCGCGCCACGTCGCGCAGGTGGGTCACGCCGCCGTTGGCATCGGTGCGCACGATGATGTTGAGGAAGTCTTCCTCGTTGATCAGACGTCCTTGTGTGTTGATATTGAGCTGAAACGCGGCGCTGTTCGGACCTGGCGGTGCATTCAGCGCACCGGCCGCCACGGCTACGTTCTGCTCTTCGATCGCATGCACCACGTCACCGGTGGTGAGCTGACGCACGGCCAGGCGCTGCGGATCCAGCCACACGCGCATGCTGTATTCGCCCGCGCCGAAGATCTGGACATCGCCGACGCCATCGAGACGGGCCAGCTGGTCCTTGATGTGCAGGCGCGCGTAGTTCGACAGGTAGAGCATGTCGTAGCGCTGATCCGGCGAGGTCAGATGCACCACCATGGTCAGGTCGGGCGAACTCTTCTGCGTGGTCACGCCAAGTCGCTGCACTTCCTGCGGCAGGCGCGGTTGCGCCTGCGCCACGCGGTTCTGCACCTGCACCTGGGCGTTGTCCAGATCGGTGCCCAGTGCGAACGTGACGGTCAGCGTCATCGCGCCATCACTGGTCGACTGCGAACTGGTGTAGAGCATGCCTTCCACGCCGTTGATCTGTTCTTCCAGCGGCGTGGCGACGGTTTCGGCGATCACCTTGGGGTTGGCGCCGGGATAGCTGGCGCGCACGACCACGGTGGGTGGCACTACTTCGGGGTATTCGCTGATCGGCAGCCGGAAAAGCGCGATGCCGCCGGCGATCACGATCAGCACCGAAAGGACGCCGGCCAGAATCGGCCTGTCCACGAAAAATTGGGCGATTTTCATTGCATTCGTCCTGGTTGCTCTGGGCACCATTCCCGCGTCGGGCGGGGACATTGAGTGCTTCGTTTCCGATGTGCGGAGACAAACCGTCCCCGGCCTTCTGCAAAAAGACAGAAGGCTTTCACTCATCGCTCATCACTTTCCTGAGCCGTCATCCCTGCGAAGGCAGGGATCCAGCGACTTTGTTTTCCGCGTTCAAGTCACTGGATTCCTGCCTTCGCAGGAATGACGAGCCATTGGCCCTACTTCTGCTGCGCGGCGTTCTGACCCGAACCGGCACCGGCCATCGCCAGCTGCTTGTTTGGATCAAGGCTGCGTGTCTCCATGGCCACCTTGGTCGGATTCACTTCCACGCCGGGACGCACGTGCTGAAGGCCGTTGACGATCACTACGTCCTTGGCATCGAGGCCTTCCGTGACCACACGCAGACCATCGAGCAGCGGGCCGGTAACCACGCGTCGGTATTCGACCTTGCGATCCTTGTCGATCACGTAGACGAACTTGTTGCCGAGGTCCGTAGCGACGGCGCGGTCGTCGACCAGTGCGCGCGGCTCGCGACGGTCGCTGCGCAATTGGATGCGTACATAGAGGCCGGGGGTGTAGCGAGCGTCGGCGTTGTCGAACACGGCGCGCAAGCGGATCGTGCCGCTAGCAGCGCGCAGCTGGTTGTCGACGAAATCGACTCGGCCCGTATGCGGAAACCCCTTCTCGTCGGCCAACGCCATGGTGATCTGCGGCGAGCTGCCATGTTCGCGGCGCTCGCGATCGAACTTCAGGTAGCTGTGTTCGTCCACATCGAAGTAGGCGTAGATCGGGTCGATGCTCACCACGCTGGTCAGCACATCGCTACTGGTGACGAGGTTGCCGGGTGTCACCAAGGCATTGCTCACGCGCCCATCGATCGGTGCGCGCACTTCGGTGAAGCCGAGATTGAGGCGGGCGGCATCCAGCGCGGCCGTGGTCGAGGCGACCTGGGCCTTGGCGCTTTCGGAGGCGGTAACCAGGCGATCGGCCTCTTCACGGGCGACGGCGTGCTGCTCCAGCAGTCGGCGTCCACGTTCCGCATTGGCCTGGGCGAGCACCTGTTCCGAGCGCGCCTGGCTCAGGTTTGCGCTGAGTCGATCCACTTCGGCCTGGTAAGGACGCGGATCGATACGGAACAGCAGCTGGCCCTTGCGCACGGCGGTACCTTCCTGGAAGTGCACCGAATCGACGTAACCACCGACGCGCGGGCGCAACTGAATGGTGTCGACCGCCTGCAGTCGACCGGTGAACTCGTCGGCGTCATCGACAGGACGAACCAGCACCTGGGATACCGTGACCGGCGGCGGCGCCCCGGCTGCTGCGGTTTGCGCCTGGGTGTCGCCGCTATGGCCCAGCAGGGCCCAGCTGCCGCCCACCACGGCCAGGGCAAGAATGGCGAGGATCCATCGTTTCTTCATGTCGCGCTCCCAGAATGATCTCGTCGGGGCAGGGGCACGCCGACGAACAGGGGCGAGAGATTAGGTGTACCATCTGGTTCAATAAATACCTCTTTGTGCAATGCAATAGTGACTGCCAGTCACGAATAGGGTGAAAATCGAAGCTATGGAAGACTTTGCCGCAATCTCCGCCTTTGTCCGCGTCGTCGAGGCCAAGAGCTTTGCCGCCGCTGCCGCCCAACTGGGCATGACGCCATCCGGGGTCAGTCGCGCCGTCTCGCGCCTGGAGGAGCAGCTGGGTGCACGGCTGTTGTTCCGTTCCACGCGATCGCTGCGATTGACCGACGATGGGGCCTCGTTCCATGCACGTTGCAAGGAGATCCTCGCCGATCTCACCGAGGCCACCGAGGCGCTCGGCTACGCCAGCCGCAAGCCCAGCGGCAAGCTGCGCATTGGTGCACCGGCTGCCGTGGGTCGTACCGTCATCATCCCCAGGCTGGCCGAATTCGAGCAGCGCTATCCGGATATTCGACTTGAGCTGTCGATGTGTGACTACGCCTACGACCTCAATGAGGAAGGCATCGACTGCGCCATCCGGGTCGGGCCGCTGGAGGATTCCAGCCTGATCGCCCGCAAGATCGGCTACCTGCGCAACGTCATGCTCGCCTCGCCGGATTATCTGGCGAAGTACGGGGCGCCGCAGAGCATCGAGGATCTGAAGGACCACCGCTGCATCAACTACGTCCAGCCCAACGGCCGCCCGCGCCAGTGGCAGTTCGACACGCCAAGCGGGCAGGTGGGGGTCGACATTGATGGACACCTGCTGATCAACGACGCCGAATCGGTGATCCAGGCCGTGGTCGCGGGGCTAGGCATCACCCAGGCGCCGCACGTCATTGCCGCCTGCATGCTCGACTTCGGCAAGCTCGAACTGGTGATGACGGACACCATCTCCACCGGCAAGCCGGTCTGGATCGTCTACCCGCAGAAGAAACACCTGTCTGCCCGCGTGCAGGCCTTCATCGAATGGGTACGCGAGGTGTTCGAGCAGAGCAACGAACCGGGTAAGCACAAGAAGCCCGTGGCGGTGCCAGCGCAGCCCGAGCGCATCCGCGCGTGACGAAAAGGGGCGCCAGGGCGCCCCTCAAAAGGTCTAGCCGCCCGCCGGCACCAGCAGCAACAAGGCAATGCCCAGCGCGATGCGGTAAATCGCGAACGGAGTAAAGCGATGGCTGCGGATATAGCCGAGCAGCCACTTCACCGCGATGAAGCCCACCACGCCGGAGACGATGAAGCCGACGATCAGCGCGGTCCAGTCCTCGTGCACGCCGCCTTCCTTGACCACCTTCAGCAACTCATAGCCGCTGGCGGCGTACATGGTGGGAATGCCG
This sequence comes from Dyella humicola, assembly GCF_026283945.1. Classification (NCBI taxonomy): domain Bacteria; kingdom Pseudomonadati; phylum Pseudomonadota; class Gammaproteobacteria; order Lysobacterales; family Rhodanobacteraceae; genus Dyella; species Dyella humicola. The sequence continues at coordinate 62,150 of NZ_JAPDPC010000005.1, read as the reverse complement.
ACCAGGAAGGCGAATTCGGTGGCCGCCGCGCGGTTGCTGGTGCCCGCCAGCATGGCGGTGAAGATCGTGGCCGCCGAGCGCGAGGTGCCCGGGAAGATGCCCGCCACCATCTGCGCGATGCCGACCAGGATGGCCACGCGCCAGGTTACGGTGGTGCGATCCGGCTGCCGAGCAGCCAGCCGTTCCGCCGCGAGCATCCAGACGCCGCCGATCACCAGCGCCCAGGCCACCGGCGTCACCGCCTCGGGCAGCTTGAAGCCGCGATTGACTGCAATGAAGCCCAGTACCGAAGTGATGAGGAACGCCACCAGCAATTTCGCTAGGTAATCGCGGTTGGCCGGCACACGCCATTGCGTGAACAGCTGCCAGATGCGGCTCCAGTAAATGAAGGTCACCGCCAGAATGGCGCCGGCCTGGATGCCGACGTTGAACAGGTCCGAGCGTTCGCCCAGGCCAAACTTCTCGGCAATCAGCAGATGTCCCGTGCTCGAGATCGGCAGGAACTCGGTGATGCCCTCGATGATGCCGAGCAGGATGACGTTGATCAGGTCACTCACGGAAAACGCACTCCGGACGGGTTGGGCGGGCGTCGGCGGCATGCCGGCGCAAAGCGGCATAGCTTACGGGAATGAGATGGGCTGGCGGTCGGGCGAAAGGGGGTGCAAGCTAGTTCGCTTGAGCCGGGCGCTTCACTTGCCGAGAGGGCACGCCCAAGGAAGTATTGCACCAGTATGGTGCGAGCTTGCGTTTCATTATTGTGCAACGTGATGGCGTCAAGATCGTTCGTATTGACCTAAGGCATTGATAAGCTTAGAACCAACGGCTTGGCACAAGCCTTGCTCAAGACACTGTCGTTTTCTTCACCTTTAGCCCGCCGAGGTTGTCCATGTCGTCCGCCGCCCAGAAAGTTCTCGATCTGATCCAGGAACACGAAGTCGAATTCGTCGACTTCCGCTTTGCCGACATGCTCGGCAAGCACCATCACGTCACGTTCCCGGCCCATGCCATCGACGAAGGCACCTTCGAGGACGGCAAGATGTTCGACGGCTCGTCGATCAGCGGCTGGAAGGGCATCAACGAGTCCGACATGATCCTGCTGCCGGATCCGGATACCGCCTATATCGATCCGTTCAGCGCGCACACCCAGATGGTCTTGCATTGCGACGTGCTCGAGCCGTCGACCATGCAGGCGTACGGTCGTGACCCCCGCTCCATCGCCAAGCGCGGCGAGGCGTACCTCAAGTCCACCGGCATCGCCGACACGGCCTTCTTCGGTCCGGAGCCGGAGTTCTTCATTTTCGATTCCGTGCGCTGGCAGAACGACATGGGCCGCGTGTTCTACGAAATCGGCTCGGAAGAGGCTGCATGGAGCTCGCGCTACAAGTACGAGGACAACAACACCGGTCATCGCCCGGGCGTGAAGGGTGGCTACTTCCCGGTCAGCCCAGTCGACTCGTTGGGTGACCTGCGCGCCGACATGTGCAAGGTGCTCGAGTCGCTGGGCCAGGTCGTCGAAGTGCATCACCACGAAGTGGCCAATGCCGGCCAGTGCGAGATCGGCGTGAGGTTCAACACGCTGGTGCAGAAGGCCGACGAGCTGATGACGATGAAGTACGTCATCAAGAACGTCGCCCACCAGAATGGCAAGACCGTCACCTTCATGCCCAAGCCGATCGTTGGCGACAACGGTAGCGGCATGCACGTGCACCAGTCGCTGTCCAAGGACGGCAACAACCTGTTCGCGGGTGATCTGTACGGCGGCCTGTCGCAGACCGCGCTGTGGTACATCGGCGGCATCTTCAAGCATGCCAAGGCCATCAACGCGTTCGCCAACTCCACCACCAACAGCTACAAGCGCCTGGTGCCGGGCTACGAAGCGCCGGTGATGCTGGCCTACTCGGCCCGCAACCGTTCGGCCAGCTGCCGCATTCCGTACGTGTCCAGCCCGAAGGGCCGTCGCATCGAAGTGCGCTTCCCCGACCCGATGAACTCCGGCTACCTGGTGTTCACCGCGCTGATGATGGCCGGCCTCGACGGCATCATCAACAAGATCGACCCGGGCGCGCCGGCCGACAAGGATCTGTACGACCTGCCGCCGGAAGAAGAGAAGAACATCCCGCAGGTATGCTCCAGCCTCGACCAGGCGCTGGAAGCGCTCGACAAGGACCGTGACTTCCTCAAGGCCGGTGGCGTGTTCACCGACGACTTCATCGACGCCTACATCGGCGTGAAGATGCAGGAAGTGACCCGCTACCGCGCCAGCACGCATCCGCTGGAGTTCCAGATGTACTACGCGCTCTGATCGCGTAGCGCTGAGAGTGGAAAGAAAAACGGGCGCTTCGGCGCCCGTTTTATTTCAGGGCGGAAAGCGCTCGGTCGTAGTGAACCGTGTTTCCTGGGCGCAGATTCCCGGAGAAAGGCGACATCATCGTGGGCAATGCACTGGCTCCCTCCTGCTAGCCCGAGGCTTACCTTCTGCATCTGGAACCGGGTGCACAAGGAAGCGTCATGCGACGAGATGCTCGCTCACGTAACCGCCTCAGCGCGTTATTCGTTTTGATCGGTCTTGTCGCTAGCTCGCCCGTCATGGCCGTGGAAATCGCGTCGCCCATCATGTTGGCGAACGTCTATCACTCCGGCATCGCGCTTGATGATTATTGGGTCAGCGAAAAATACGACGGCGTGCGCGGATATTGGGATGGCGAGAAGCTCCTCACGCGCAGTGGAGCCACCATCCATGCACCCATCTGGTTCACCGCCCGCTGGCCGAAGACGCCAATGGATGGCGAGCTTTGGGTAGGACGGGGGGAATTCGAGGTGGCGGCGGCCACCATTCGCCAACTGCCGGCCGATGATGCCGCGTGGCGCCGCGTTTATTACATGGTATTCGATCTGCCGGCGCATCCCGGTCCGTTTACCGAACGCATTCCGGCGTTGCAGCGGGTAGTGACCGCGCTGAACGTTCCCTGGGTGCAGCCCGTGCTGCAATACAAGGTAGCCAACGAATCCGTGCTCGAGGTGCAACTCGAGCGCGTGATTAAACAAGGCGGTGAAGGCTTGATGCTCCACCGCGGCGCATCGCTATACCGCGCTGGGCGCAACGACGATTTGTTAAAGCTCAAGCCTTATGACGACGCGGAGGCACGGGTGATCGCGCATCTCCCAGGCAAGGGTAAATACACCGGCATGCTGGGTGCATTGCTGGTCGAAACGCCGGACGGCATGCGCTTTCGCCTGGGCTCGGGTTTCACCGACGCGCAGCGCCGCAACCCACCAGCCATCGGGAGTCTGGTGACTTATCGATATCGCAGCCTGACCTCAAACGGCAAACCGCGATTTGCCACCTTCATGCGGGTTCGTGAAGAAGGGTGAGCACGACACCGCGAAGCGAGCGCGCTGATGCAACGGCCTCTATCGCCCTATCGCCGTTCACTTGGGTCACTGCAAAAAAGATAACGGCGTGGACAGACTGTTGTTCCCGATATCAGCCATGACGCGATTGCGCCCGGCGTGCTTGGCCCGATAAAGCGCTGCATCCGCTTCCATGTAAAGCCGCTGCAAGCCGTAGCCGGACGTATCGGTGCAGGCCAGGCCAAAGCTGGCGGAGAACGATACGACCGTACCGTCTCTATCCACTTCGGTAGCACCAATGGCCGTCCGAATGCGATCGGCGATAGCCATGCCCTGGTCGCGAGAGCAGTCGAGCAGCAGGATGCCGAACTCCTCGCCGCCCAGCCGTCCGAACAAGTCGACCGGGCGCAATTGCTGTTGGCAGATGGCAACGGTGCGTCTCAGCACGGCGTCGCCCATCGCATGCCCGTGGGTGTCGTTGACCTGCTTGAAATGATCCAGGTCGAGAGAGATCAGGCAGGCAGAGCCAAGTTTTCTCTCCAGCAGGTGCAGCGCGCGTTCGGCCTCACTGACAAAATGCTGGTGGTTGAAAATGCCGGTAAGACCGTCGTGGTTGGACAGCTTCTTGAAACGAAGTTGCGAGCGCTTGAGCCGGAACAGCCAGAAGGTGACGGATACCAGTACCAAGAGCAACAACAGGATATAGAGCCGGCTGTTCTCGACCGCCTTGGTGTCAAGTGTCTGTTGCAAGCGCAGGATGTCGTTCTGCTTGCTTAGCCCTTCCGTTTCGAGCTGTTGGACAAGCATGCGTTGCTGGGCCAATTCATAGGCCTGCGTCCTGGCACTGATGTCATTCAGATTGCCCTTGTCCTGGGCGACATAGTGCTCGTAGTTCGACAGTGCGGCGGCAGTGTTGCCCTGCTCTTTCTCGACCTTGTAGAGCACCTCGTAGGCATCCCGCAGCCACTCGCTGATGTCGCCCGGGTTGGCCATGGCCACGGCAGCAAGCGCAGCCTTTTTGGCCTCACTGGCGTTGCCCAGTTTCTCGTAGGCCTGTGCCCGCATGACCTGTCCCGACAACTTGTGCGGGTAGTAATGGTTGGTACGGATGCTGGAATCGATCCGGTCAAGCAGGGCTATAGCTTTGCGCGGTTGATCTTCATCCACGTAGAGACTGCCCAGGACGAGCCACATGGTGTTGGAGACGACCGGTTGCCGGGCGGCTATGCAGGTATCGATGGCCCGTTGCAGTTCCGGGCTGGACGAGCTCAGGCGTTTGCCGTTGTAGAGCGCAGCGGTTTGCAGGGAAAGGGGATAGCACAGGCTCTCCCCAGCAGCGGTCGCGCTGTCCAGCATGCCTGCGTACTTGATGGCCAAATCGGTTTGGCCGGCCAAATTCAGCATCTGCGACAGATTCATCAGGACCATGAAGCGGGCTAGTGGGTCCTTGACCTGGGGCAGGTCGGTGGTCAGCCGGTTCGCCAGCGCGAACGCCTCCTCGTAGCGTCGATTGATGCCCAGGTTGCTCAAGAGCAACGCCGATGCCTTGGCGGCCAGGGTCACGTCACCGGAGTGATCGATTACATCGTGAAATTGGGTTTCGGACTTGGCGGAATCACCCTCGAACATGGTCTCCCATGCATCGAGATAGCGCAGATACCATTGTTCAGTCGCCGTCAGGCTGCCTGTTTCAGCGTGGATCTGCGCCAACATCTGGACGAACTGCGGGTGATCTTTCGTGCGCAGGCTCTCGGCCCGGTGGAGAAATTCGGTTCGATCCGTCAGGGGCGTCGTGGCATGGACGGTCGGCAAAAGCGTGCAGCAAGCCATGCCCAGGAGTACTGGGCATGACCAGAACCGGCTCGGTGGCCGAGGCATGTTGATGTCGTCTGTCGCTGGGGCGACGACTAGCCGAGATCGGGAACCGGGGGTTGATGCGGCTCATCGCCGTCATCTTCATCCGGCTCGTCGTCCTCGTGACCGGGCGACTGGGAAATCTGCGGCGCATGCATGGGCTTGTGCCCAAACTCCTCGAATAGCCGAGAAGGTTCACCGGACGCCACCGACGCCGCGAGTGCCTCCGACGCCTGCGCCTGTTCGAGCATGTGGGTCAGGTCCTCGGTCGAGGCGTAACGCAGCGAGGCGTCTCGGCCGATGGCCTCCAGCAATTCAATCGTGTCTGACATGTGTTCCCCCTGTTTCCCGCGATCGTCGTGCAACCGCTTGATGGTTCTAGCACGACGGCGCCGCGCGGTCATCACCTTCATAGAGCAGGATGTCGGCCGTCATCGGCACTTACTTGATGGCGCAGGGCGTGATCGGGGCCTGTTATTCCCAACACGGGCGATGCTGAAGGATCGCGCCGCCATCGGGTTCCCCTCAAGCCAGGGCGCCCGCTTGGTATAGCTTGTCCAATGCCTCCAATCGCTCTTGCATGACGAGGTTCCGCTTCAAGGCTTCGGCTGGCGGCAACACCACGGTTTCCTCGGCCGTCATCCGGGCATGGGGCAGATCGCGCAGGGCCAGGCGCTGGATGCGCGGCTTCTCGATCGGCAGCGTTGCCCCGCGGTAGATGATCACCTCATGGTCAAGCGGGTAATCGCGGCTCAGCAGGTCCACCAGCACCTGCCGGTACGCCGGCCCGGTCTGGAAGCGCGCCAGCGATCGATCGCCGACCAGCCCGACCTGCCATAGCACCAGATATCCCGTGGGGTCGATGCGCCGCTCATAGAAAAGCAGCTGGCTGGCCTCGAAGTGCTGGCAGCCGAAGTGGCCGGGGTCGATGCCCAGGTCGGCGTAGAGACAGTCCTCGGCGGAAATGCCTGGCTCCATATGCGCAGCGAATCCCTCGGCCCGGGCGACCTCAATGACCTTGTGCGGCGACCACGCGAAGATGCCGGGGTGGCCGTAGAACACGCCGCAAACGCGTTTGCCGGCACGCACCTCGGTCATCATCAGCTCGACCCATTGCCGGTAGGTCTTCATCCGCGACTTGCCCTCGCGGTAGTAGGACTGCAGGCTGCGCACATCGGGATGCATGCGTTGCAGCCACATCTCTACGAGGCTATCGGAGAGCCCCGCGAAGACCACGTCCGCCTGCTCGATATGGCTGCGTGCCAGCGGCGTCAGATGGGAGCCAAGGGTCATGCCGATGCCGACGCAGGCCAGGCTGCCGGCGCGCGCGTTGGTCGGAGGAAGCAGGGTGGGTGTGTTCATCCCTTGATCATAGGGCAACACCCGGGGCCGGCAACGGCGATGCCGGTACGCAAGCAAGCTTCGCCACGTCGCAGGAAAGACGGTGCCTCAGGACCCGGTTCCACTCCTTAGCGCTCGCTGCTGCTTACCCGCTCCAGGATCCGACGAAGATGGGCGAGGTCGGTCTTGGAAAGTTGCTGTACGGCTGGCGGCGCGTCGTCGCGCACGGTGCGGCGCGCCGATTCGATCAGTCGCCGCCCCGCTGGCGTAAGCGACACCAGTTTCGCGCGCCGATTGTCCGGGTGGGGATGGCGCTCAACCAGGCCACGATCCTCAAGATCGTTGACGGCGACGGTGGTGGCGGGCGCATCACTGCTGCTCACCGCCAGCTGCGTCAAGGTCTTCGGCTCATCGACCAGCCGCCACAGGATGCGCACACGACTGAACGGAAGGGCGGTGGCTTCGCTGACCTTTCGGCGCCATTCGCCACGGGTCTCCCACACCAGGTCGACCAGCATCTGCCAGATGCGATCGGCCTCGCTGCCGCTGTTGGCGCGGCCAGTCATGCCGTCGCTCCAGCAGCTGATTCCTCCAGCAAGTGCGCAGCATGGCGGGTGGTGTCACGCGCCCAGCCCGTGTTGGACAACCACGCCAGCAGCAATACGACAACGCCCCCGCCGGTGATCAACCACCAGAACGGATGCGTGGCCTCGGCGAAGCCGTCATGCACATGCGCGCCCAGGATGGTGCCCGCAAGCGCCACGCCGAGCGAGGCGCCGATCTGCCGGCTGGTGGAGGCGATCGCCGCGGCGACACCCGCCTGCGCCTTGGGCATGCCGGACACGGCCGTATTGGTAATGGGCGCGTTCACCATGCCGAAACCCACGCCAAAGATCACATACGTCAGCATCAACAACGGCAGCGGAGTCGTAGCCGTCAGCTGGGTCATCATCAGCGCGCTGACCACGGTGGCTGCGCCGGAAGCCAGCAGGGACGGGCGTGTGCCGTAGATGCCGACCAGACGCCCTGAAAGCGGCGAGCAAAGCATCGTGGCCAGCGCGAGCGGCAACGTGCACAAACCCGTATGGAAGGCTGACAGACCGCGCACTTCCTGCAAGTACAGCGCATTGAGGAACAGGAAGCCGGAGAACGCCGAGAAGCTGCATACGGCAATCAAGGTCGCGCTGCTGAAAGGTGCACTGCGAAAGAACCGCACATCGATCAGCGGTTCGTGACGCCGCGGTTCGTAGATAAGCAAGGCGATCAGCGCGAGCGCGGCAGCGGCGAACAGGCCGATGATCGTCGTCGAGCTCCAACCGGCATGGGGACCTTCGATCACCGCATAAGTCACCGCGGCCAGGATCACGAATACCAACAGTTGCCCGAGCGGATCGACGCGCCGCGGATGCCGTGCCTTGGACTCTGGAATGTAACGGGCGGCCAGCAGCATGGCCGCAGCACCCACCGGCAAATTCACCCAGAAGATCGAGCGCCAGCCGATGCTTTCGGTAAGCGCGCCGCCGATCACCGGGCCCAGCGCCATCGATACCCCAGCAACCGCACCCCAGATGCCGATGGCGCGTGCGCGCGCTTTTGGTTCGTGGAAGGTATTGGCAATGATCGACATGGCGACCGGATTGAGCATGGTCGCCCCCAGCGCCTGCAGAATGCGAAATGCCACCAGGCCCTGGATGCCCGGGGCCACGCTGCACAGCAGCGAGCCCAGCATGAACAGCGCCATGCCGGACTGGAACACGCGGCGACGCCCGAAGCGGTCGGCCATCGACCCGGCCAGCATCAGCAGGCTCGCCACCACCATGGTGTAGGCATCGATCACCCACTGCAGTCCTGAGATCGACGCGCCCAGATCGTGACGAATCGAGGGCAGCGCGACGTTGACGATGGTGGCGTCCATCGCAACCATCAGCAGGCTAAGGCAGCAAATACCGAGAATAAGGTTGGGATGGGTCTCAGCCCGTCTCTTATCGATAACAGTTGTATTCATACAACTATTGTCAATTGGTAACTATCCCGCGTCAATTGACGGCTGCCAATGCATGGGGCTCGGGATCGTTGCCTAGGGGCACATAGCCCTGGCCATGGCCGTCTTATTTTGCGCAGCGCGAGGAACGCATCAGAGCGCGTCGTCGATCCATATCGTGTTCACGGCCCCGGCCGTTTCCCAAACACTCGCCAGTCATCGCGGTGTTTGGCGCATTCACCCTGCAAGTGCAACGTCGTAGGGACTCGTGCAGGGCCATTCGGTAACGAGTGCAGCGATCGCCGCACACAACATTGCAGCGAGCCCCTACAAATCCCACCTTGCGCATTTGCTACTTTCGCCCCGTCACCCACGCCGTCCTTGCTGGGCTACGTCGGTGACCATTGCAGTGATGCAGTGAAGTAGCGCGGATCGCATGGGAGGCAACCCATACGACCCGCTGACCATCACCAACTACTGAGGAGTTGATCATGGCTGCAACAGATCATACGGCACTCGCTCGCCCGCCGAATCCCCCTGGCGGCATATCCACCCGAACGCTCGGTCGTCCGCGTCGTTCTGCGGACACGGCCGGGAAATCGCGGCAACAGGTTGCGCTGAAGTTGGCGTCCATCCAGGAGGCGATGAACGAAATCACCGCCTTGGTCGTCGAGAGCGAAGTGGCTCGCAAGGCTCATGCCCGTGGAAATTCCATGCGGCCTGGCCAGTGGCCGCTTGCGCAGGGTTGCGCGGAGAACCTGATTGCTGCGATCCGGCTTCTCGGCCAATACGCCGAGCTGCTCAGGCGTGAGCCATAGGTGGAACCCCAGAGTCCGATGATCGCTCCGCGGCGTACCGCGTTATGAGCACGGCGCGCCGCACTTGGGCGAAAGTCTTCTGGGGTTCCACACATACGAATGCATTGAATGACGTTGACACCGAGTCGCTGACCTTAGGCGAAGCAGTCAGCGAGGTTTCGGCACGCGGTGCACTCCTCACCCTAGACATCCGTTTTGAACGATTGAGACCAGTGCAACCGGAGCGCAGAATCACGAAGCTGGGAATGTCCGCTTCCGAGGGCGCAAGCATCGAAGCCCACACCGATTGGCCTCGTATGCCAGCCAAGTTTGCAGCGCGTGGCCCGTGCGGGGTCATTCCTCAGATATGCCAGAAGCCGATCAAACATAAGGTCGTCCTTTGGCCTTTTGATCAATCATCCGAAATGGCCAGCTACCCATTGCCCTTGCAGCTGCGCGGCATCCGCCGATCTGCACGAGCCGTCACTGCTTCAAATGCGAGAATGCCTCGCGCATCGGCGTCACCGACACTCGGACGATGCCGGTGAGCGGAGTATTCATCTCCAGAATCACGAAGATGGCGCCCGACGCAGACAACGCGCACAACAGGAAAAAGAACATCACCGTGCTGTTGCGGGGGGCGAGCAAGCCGAAGGTGCCGAAGATCACGCACAGCCACGAAACCAGCGCTATCAGCAGGCTCAGCGGAATGGTGCCGCTGTTTTGTATAAAGGCCAGCCAGCGCTCAGCGAATACTTCGTCGGAAATTTCCAGTGCGTGCTGCTGCAGCTGCCGCTGGTTCGCGCTGGTTGGCGTCAGTTCCGCCAGCCGGCGGTGAAAATCGCTGCCTACGTTGCGCACCTGTGGACTGTCCATCGCCTCAAGCGTGATCGGATTGCCGGAGGCAACCATGTCGATCCAGACGCCGTAGTTGAGCATGAGCTCCTGGCGCAGTGGCTGCACCTCGGGCCCGTATTGCGCCAACGTGCGATCCAGGCGAATGATGTCGACCGCGTTGCGCTTTACTTCGCCACTGACCGTGTCGAAGGAGCTCTTGGCGGAGGATATCAACAGGCTCAGCACCAGCGCGACGATCGTGGCGATAAGACCGGTGACAAGTTTGATCGCGGTGGCCGACTCTTCATCGAGGTGGCGATCGGGCAGGCGGGTGCGCACATGCATGCCAATCAGCGCACAGCTGCACACGCTGATGAAGATGAACAGGAAGATCAGCAGATGCTGTGCCATGCACACCCTCCCCAGCGGACCCAGCGCGGATCCCTCGGCAGCGCAAAGCCGGGGTGCGTCCCCGGCCTTGCGCAAACATTGCCACTACGGAGCGTCCGCGTCGAGTGGCTACTCCTGGGACGTCCCGCTACTTGATGGCCGGGCGTTTCCGGCACCGTGATAAGGTCTGCTTCCGACCCATAGCTGACCTTAGATGCAGTGCTCATTGGCATGAATCCCATCCGGCGATTGCGTGCGAGGTGGGCCTTCTGTGCGCTTCGCATGGCGCAGGCACGCAATGATGCCGGTGTTAGTGGGTAGTGACCGTGGCTTTGTGTGAGCAGTTCGTTGGTATCTGGCGGCTACTGCTGCTCTCGAAATAGAACCGTAACCGGTTGCCCTGCAAGGTCGACGACGGCGCTGAATTCCGCGGGCTTCGACTTGTCCCGTTTTGGGAGAGAAAACTTCACATCGCCCGCCAGCGATTGGCTGGGGTCAATGGTATTTGCCTTGAGCGCCCTGTCCTCAAGGCTCTTGTGCGCATAGTCGATGTTCGCCTGCTGCTGTTGAGCTATGGCCTGGTTCTGGGCGTTGGCATTTTCTTTTGCCATTTCTGCCGCAGTCGCGTTGTAATTGCTGCCGTAGTAGGTGCCAGTGGAGTTGGCAGTGGCGCGGACGGTACCTGCGGGCCCATAAGCCGATGCGGTTGCGGTCCCACTGTAGGTGCCATAGCTACTCTCGTGCCCCGCATTGTTGGCATTCATGTTGTTCGCAGCCATTGCAAAGGCGGCGCCGATGCCCGACCAGCGTTCTTGCTTTTTGAGCTCTGCTATTCGATCCCTGTATGACATGACGGGGAGGGGCGCCCCATTGGAGCTTGCCGTGATGGATGTTTCAGTAAAGTTGAAAGATGCCTGGCTCAGATTCGTCACGCCGACAAATAGGAGTGCCGATTTTGAGTCGTTGGGGACGTACGCAATCTGCAGCGCCGCGCTGCTCGTCTGGGTAGCAAGGTAGGCAGCGCCATTGGCATACCTCACCTGTTGCCCCTCTGTCGGGACGGGAACAAAGATCCGCTCGGTGGCGTGTGCCGAGATGGCCACGAGACAAGAAACCAGGATGCTGTACACGCGCATTTTCATGCCCTCCACGCCTCTCTTGCAGGCGGTTTTGTATGGACATGATGCGGTCACGTCTTCCCAAATTCTGTTCCCTACCTTACAAATGCGGGCTCTGCGTCGTCGAACGTAACTACAACCACGTTCTTGGCTGATCGGTTTTCGGCTACTCGCGCGATGGCGGGTTGTTTCCAAGTCGCAATTCGCAACAGAGTGAGCCGGGTCGTTGCGGTGTCGGTTACCGCACAGTGAGGTCCGCTTCCGACCCAAGCCGGACACTGCACCTTGCCGCCGCGGCTGCCTGTCAGCGTAGGTGTGCCCCCCCGTGTTCCATGGTCTGGGGCGCCCCTTCGAATGGCAGCAGACTTTGATTCCAGGACCGCCATGCGGCCTCGCAGGCAACGTGGGAACGGGTGCTTGCAGCAGGGCGTAGGGCTGCATGCAACGCCCTTATGCAGCGGGATTAATGCGACAGCCAAGCCCTCCGTCATGCAAGAAGTTGCGCCGATGACACGGGTCATCTCGCCCGCTAGCACCCGGCGAGAGCGCCAGGAACCCGCCTCGGATTGGCGGATAGACCCGGATGAACGTGGTTGCGATGGCCTGCTTCAGGCGGGCCCAACCTTCCTGCTTGGCCATACCCCCCATCAGGGTGGGGGCGGCGAGGTCTCTAGTTGAGAAGCATCGACCTCCCGGGAAGCCGCGCTTCGACGCAAAGAGTACTGAGATGGTTATATGGCACCGATTGCGCAATTGGCTGAACAACACACCGATTACCGATCCGATCGATCAGCACTACGCGTCATTCATGCAGCTTTTGTTCGCCACTATCGGCGTCATCGCGCCAGCGCTCAAAATGGCGGTTTACGTCGCGAGGTTACTCGGTGCTCCCATGCACCGGGAACCAAGTATCGATCTGATTCTCGATCTGGGCACGGATGCGTTTACAACCGCAGCCGCATGGACTGGCCTCTTCCTGACAAGGCGTGGACATCTTCGCCAAGCTGTCCTGCTATTGCTGAGCGCCCTCCTTTTCTCATTCGCGGCCGGCGAAATGTCCCCTGGGGTCGAGCAGCCTGCGGGCGATCCAACCCCCTGGCTCGTGCTCGCATTAGCTGGGCAAATCCTTGGCCGACGAGCGTTGTGGATGACCTATCTGGCGCTGCTGGTGTGTATGACCCTGGGTGCACTTTGGACTGCCTTCGCCATTCACGCGCCGAGCCTTGTGCCCCTCGCAACGGTGCGGGTGATGAGGGCCATGATTTTTCTGCTCATCGCCGTCATCGTGGACCAGACCATGGCACCCCTCCGCGCAGCCTTGACCGAATCCCAATCGCGAGGGCGAGAACTGGAAAAGCTCAATGCCAACCTGGCGCAAGAGATCGTCATGCGCGAGAAGGCGCAGGATCATCTCATTCATGCCCAGAAGCTCGAGGCCGTGGGCCGCATCGCCACGGGCGTGGCGCACGACTTCGATAACGTACTGAACGTGGTGCTTGGCTATGCCGCGCATCGTGATCGCCTTGCCGATCGCGGCATGCCTGCATTGATCGGGGCGATGGAGGACATCGAGCTCCAGGCGCGGCGCGCGCTCTCCATCAGTCGCAAATTGCTCAACTTCGCGCGCAAGGACGTCGTCCGATCCGAAACCTTTGATGCCGCGATGGCGGTGCATGAATTGCAGCCGATGCTGCGCCAGTTCTTCGCCGCAAACACGAGCCTTCGGCTGGAAGCTCCGAGAGCCGGCCTTCATATCAGGATGGATCGAGGCCAGTTTGAATTGATGCTGCTTAACCTGGCTGCAAACGCCGCGGATGCCATGCCACAGGGAGGTGAATTCCGGATCAGGCTGGCTGAGGATGCAGGTGAGAAGATGCTGACGCTTGCAGTGCAGGATACCGGCGGCGGCATGAGCGAAGAGGTCCGCCAGCGCGCTTTCGAGCCCTTCTACACGACCAAGCCATGGGGTTATGGCACAGGTCTTGGACTTGCCGCGGTATTCGACATCGTCACCGATGCCCGTGGCAGCGTGAAGATCGACAGCAACCTCGGCGAGGGCACCATGTTCCAGCTGCGACTGCCTTTGCAGGAGTTAATCCGCACCGTTCAGGGTGCACGCGCATGAGACGTCCTACCAACGCTTCGTCGCCGCCTCATAGCCCCTCAGAGCGGGCTGCGTGGGTAAAACCTCCTATTGTCAGCCCGACGTCGGATGTCATAGGTTGCCCGACTTGGTTGGCGACCACCGTATCCGAAGAAATGAAGATGTCCGGTCCGAAGCAACATGACAAGCCTGCGGCGCCAGCCGCCCTCCGCGTTGCGATCGTGGAGGACGAAGAGCGCTTTCGCGAAGCGGTACTCGTCCCGGCGCTCTGCGATTTCGGCTTCGACGCCATGGGCGTCGGTTCCGCTGGCGCGCTCTACAAGAGCATGCTTTCGCACCAGTTCGACATCATCGTTTTGGACATCGGCCTGCCCGACGATAGCGGACTCAATATCGTCCGGCACCTTCGCCAACTCAATGCGAAGATCGGCTTGATCATGCTCACGGCCAGTGTCGCGCGCCAGGATCAGATTCAGGCGCTTTCGGAAGGCGCGGACATGTATTTGCCCAAGCCAATTGATGTCGACGTGCTTGCACTGACCCTACGCAGCCTCGCCCGTCGCCTCTCCGCCGCGAACGAGGCGGCTCCTCCTGCGTCGAGCGACTGGCGTCTGGACCCCACCGGCTGGTGTCTCCTGGCTCCGAACGGGACGATTTTTGCACTGACGTCATCAGAGCGTTCCATCGTGAACGCGTTGATTGATGCCGATGGATCACCGGTGACGCGGGAGGCGCTCATCGAGGCGTTGGGCGAAGATCCTCTCGTATTCGATCATCATCGACTCGACATGCTCGTCTATCGCCTGCGCCGCAAACTCAGTGATAGCGACTGCGGGCAAAACCCGCTGCTTACGTCACGTGGAGCGGGATACCTGTTCGTCAAGCGACCGTAGTGGTCGGGCGAGCGGCACTCGCCTCACTCTATCTGTTGCGATGGCTCCAGAACGGGTCGGGCGAAACTCTGGACAACCTGTCGGAAAGTCGAACGGCCCGCACCTCCCGTTTTGTGAAGTCGCGATGGCCATGGGCCAGCCCCATAGCTGCAGGCAGCGATCTCGACCAGCCGCTATCGGCCAGATAGCAGGCAGCGGCGAGGCTGACTGCGTGGCGCCGAGCGAGTTGCGTAGCCCACCCAAGACAACTTCCCGTGGTGACGCCGGGCGACACCCCATGCCCCGAGCCAGGGCTGTCGGCTGACACCCCATCCAGGCTATCCCTCGTCCCGCTGTCGTGCGTGAGAGACCCTGTTTCGAACGCTGATTCGGGAAGAAACGACGATCCAAGTCGCTGTGCGCGTACCTCACCATTGTTGGTTAGGTAACGCGAAGTTGTGTGGATGACAACCATCGCCCTTGAGCAGATTGTTGCATCGGGGAGGGTCGCCGCACACCGGCGGTTCACAAACGAAGTCAACAACGGCGAGCGGTTTTCGGCCGGCACTCACGAGGGCGTGGGTAAGGGGGCGCACCGGGGGGTGTCGCGTCAGCCACGATCTCGTCAGCCATCAGCGCGTCCTGTCGCTTCGCCAGATGTCGCCCTTCGCGCTTTGTGTACGCGCCTGCAGGCGCATGTCAGAAACGAGGTTTCCGCCCGTCACGCGGCGCGGAGGCCTGCCATATCTTTTCCGGGGAGTCGAAGATGTTTAGCCGTATTCAAGAGCTGAAATTCTGTAACAAGGCACTGCTGCCCATGGCCCTGGCCTTGGCGCTGAGCCCGATGAGTGGCCACGCCGCCGCAGCGTGGGCGCCTACCACGACGCATGCCGCCTTGCTGAAAGACCAGTCGACTTCGGTCACCGGCATGAGTGCCGGCGCTCCGGCCACCACCTACCGGATCAACGCGCACGGCAAACCCGCCGTGAAGGCGCAGGTCTCGGCGCTGGACAGCACCAAGGTGCTGCATGTGGCCGTGAGCCTCAACCTGCATAACGTCGACCAGCTGCAGGCCTTCAACAAGAGCGTGAACACGCCGGGCAGCGCCAACTACCATCATTTCCTCACCCCGGGCCAGTTCAAGGCGGCCTACTCGCCGACCGACGCAGAAGTGCAGTCTGTCGTGAGGCACCTGCAACAGTCGGGCTTCACCAACATCGAGGTGTCGCCGAACAACACGCTGGTATTCGCGGACGGCAATGCCGCTACCGTAAGCACGGCGTTCAATGCGTCGATGAAGTCGTACACCGAGAACGGCAAGCTGCGCTTCGCCAATGACAGCGACGCGATGGTGCCGCAGGCGTTGAGCGGCATTGTCGGTTCGGTGACCGGCCTGCAGAACGTCAGCGTGAGGCATCCGATGAACCACCTCGGCGCGCAGGTTTCTCCGGCGGCCGACACGGGCAAGCAGACGGGCTCGCAGACCAGCCCGACCAATGTGATGCACTCGCCCACGCAGTTTCCGCTGATCTATGACGGCCAGAACACGCCGACCGCATACAACACCACGGTGGGCATCATCACCTGGGGCGACCTGACGCAGACGCAGGCTGACCTGAATACGATGACGACGGTGAATGGCATGAATCCCGTCAACGTGAAGGTCGTGCCGGTGACCCTCTCGGGCGAGACGGACTTCTCCGATGACCCCGGCGGTGACGTCGAGTGGTGTCTGGATTCGCAGACCATCGTCGGCACGTCCGGCGGCGTCAAGCAGCTGGTGTTCTACACGGCGGCCAACGGCAAGTACGGGGCTCAGGACGAGGAGCTGACCGACGCCGGCATCAGCGCCGCTTTCAACAAGGCGGTCACCGATAACATCGCCAAGATCATCAACGTCTCGCTGGGCGGAGACGAGACGGCACAAAACCAAACGGGCACCCAGGCCGCGGATGACAAGATCTTTGCCCAGGCCGTGGCGCAGGGGCAGACTTTCTCGGTCTCGTCCGGTGACCAGGGCGTGTACACCGCGACCGGTGGCGATTTCGAAAGCAACGCAGGCGTGGTACTGCCGGCACCGTTTAGCCTCAGCACCTATTCGTCGAGCGAGCCGGCGACGTCGCCCAACGTGATCGCCGTGGGTGGCACGGAGCTGACCACCAATGGCGTCGCCTGGGCGGGCGAAGTTACCTGGAATGACGGCATTGCCGATGCCGGCGACGGCAACAATCGCATCTGGGCCACGGGTGGTGGCTACAGCGCGTTCGAAGCAGCACCTGCATGGCAGGTCACGACGCTGAATGCGACCGCCCGCCAGCTACCGGACATCGCATTTGACGCATCGTCGTTTACCGGCGCCATCATCTATGTCGGCGGCCAGAAGAATGGCGTTGGCGGCACCAGCCTCGCTTCGCCGATCTTCGTCGGCGTGTTTGCGCGCGCGCAGACCTACGCCAACAACTCGATCGGCTTCCCGGCCAGCAATATGTACCGGGATTTCCCGAACAACCCGCAGGTGCTGCATGACGTGACCTCGGGTAACAACGGCGTGACTCTTGCCGGCACCACCTACGGCTACAACGCCGCACCGGGCTGGGACTTGACCACGGGCTTTGGCTCGCTCGACATCAACGCCTTCAACCAGCTGGCCTATACCTGGGGCGACGGCACCCCGCCGACAGGCACTCCGCCGCCGCCGGTGGTCACAACGCTGGCCAACAACGTCGCGGTCACCACGCAGGGCAACCCCGGTCTGGCTCAGCAGTTCACGCTGAACGTGCCGGCCGGCAAAGCCACCCTGACCTTCCGCACGTCGGGAGGCACCGGTGACGTCACGCTGAATGTGACCGGCCCCACCGGCTCGTGGGTGTCCGCGCATCCGAACACCAATACCGAAGCGGTGACGATTCGCATGCCGGCAGCAGGCACTTACAACGTGACGGTCTCGGGCGGAAACCAGATCTTCAGCGGCGTCAGCGTGCTGGGCAGCTACCAGTAAGCGGTCGGGCACCTGCCTGAACTGCCAGGAGTCCGGCCACGTCCGGGCTTCTGGCAGGTGGATCTCCCTTGCGACTTGGGTGGCTTCTGGAAGCCGCCTCGGGACGTCTTGTCCCCAAGTCAGGGAGGTCGCTGACTTCTCATCTCATTTCTTTTGGACGTCAAGACGTCCGATAACCGTTGCATGACGCGTTCCGCCTCCGATTGACGGCGACCAAGGCCATGCACACGGAACCAACATTCCGGGGAATTCCATGAACAAGATTCACAGCAAGATCTGGAGCAAGTCGCTGGGCTCCACCGTGGTTGCCAGCGAGTTGGCCAAGGCCAACGGCAAGGGCGGCCGCGCGAAGTGCGTGCGATCCGGCGTGGCGGCGCTGTCGCTGGCCATCGGCATGGCGCTTTCGGGCACGTCCGCGATGGCCGCCGATACTTCGCAACAAGTGCAGCCGCTAACCTCCTCGCCTGATCCCACCACGCCCGGGGCCATTTATTTCTCGGCCGACGGCGCCGCTGACGGCAGCGACAACGCACTGTCACTCGGCACCAACAGTGTCGCCGGTGGTGCGCTGAGCACCGCGATGGGCACCGAAAGCACAGCCCTGGGCTACAACAGCTTCGCCGTGGACGACTACAGCACCGCGGTGGGCGGCAACTCGATGGCGGCGGGCGTTGGCTCAGCGGCCTTCGGCCATAGCGCCTACACCGGCGCCGACTACGCGACCGCGATCGGCTACGGTGCGGGCGCTACGAACTGGAACGCCATCGCTCTCGGCGCCAACGCACAGGCTACGGGCCGAAGCGCCGTGGCGCTGGGTGGGGTCGCGGTGGACGCGAACAATAACCCGGACGTTTACGACGCATCCGGCAACCCGCAGGCGGCGGCCGCCTCGGGTGATCTCGCCACGGCCATCGGTCCGAGTGCGGTGGCTTCGGGCCATGGCTCTATCGCCCTTGGCGTTTCCACCCAGGCGAGTGGTACGAATGCCGTGGCCATCGGCAATTCCTCCACGGCCACCGGCGATTACGGCATGGCCTTGGGGGTTGCCTCGTTGGCGCAGGGCGTCGCCAGCGTCGCCAACGGCTACGGGGCCGTTGCTACGGGCGATGTGTCCGTGGCTATCGGCTATGCCGCGTCCTCCGCCGGTACGAGTTCGGTTGCCATCGGCTATACCTCGTCCGCCGCCGGTGGGAGTTCGGTTGCTATCGGTGACACCGCGTCTGTCAGCGGTGGGCAATCGATTAGTATCGGCTACTCATCGTCTGCCGTGGGCAACCAGGCAACGGCGATCGGTACCTATGCCTTCACTCCCAATGCGGGCGCCACCGCGGTCGGTTACAACGCCGTAGCCGCTGCAAACATGGCGGTCGCCGTTGGTTTCCAGGCAGTGAGCACTGGTAGATATGGTCTCGCGGTAGGCACGGCGTCCAGCGTATCCGGCAATTACTCCATGGCCGTCGGTTACGACGCACTAGCCACTGGCCAACAAGTAGTCGCTGTAGGTGGCTGGTCGCAGAACGGCGTGTACGTGGATTCAGCGGGGAACGACCACGGCTACAACTACGGTACGGCGATTGGTTACGGTGCTGCTGTAACGAATAACGCTACGGCGCTGGGCTACAGCGCTGTAGCAGGCAACAATGACGTGGCGCTTGGCTATAACGCCAGCGTCTACAATTACGGTGCCTATGGCAGCAATCCAACCTCCCCGGCCAGCTTAATGCCGAGCAATTCTGTGGCGATTGGCTACTCGGCGAGCGTGGCGACTCCGAGCTCGTCGACCACCCAGGTCACCTCCGCGGTTGCCGTGGGCAACTCCTCGAAAACCTCGGCCAATTATTCGGTCGCGTTGGGCGGCACCGCGCAAGCGCAGACCTTGTCAGGAGCGACATCGCCGAACAGCTACGAGACCGCCTTGGGCTACGGCGCGATCGACTCGGCCAACAATTCGGTCGCGTTGGGTGCCACCGCCAAAGTGACGACGCCGACCGGGGCGACAACGCCCAACACCAACGAGACCGCCTTGGGCTATGGCGCGATCGCCTCGGCCAGCAACGCGGTCGCGCTGGGCGCCAATGCGCGCGCGTCTACCAGCAACACCGTGTCGGTGGGTAATGACGGCACCACGGGTGGCACTGCGTTCACGAGTCGCATCACCAACGTGACCGCCGGCCAGCTCACCGCGACCAGCACCGATGCGGTGAACGGTTCGCAGCTGTATGCGACCAACCAGACCCTCGGCAACGCGGTCATGTACACCGACGGCACGCATACCGGCGTGACCCTGGGCAACGGCACGACGCCCGTGAAGTTGTCCAACGTCGCAGCCGGCACCCAGGCCACTGACGCGGTGAATCTCAGCCAGCTCACCTCGGTGGTCTCCACGGGTATGGCGCAGGTCAGCGCCATGGCAGTGAACTACGACACGGCAGGCATGGACAGCGTCACGATGGGAGGAGCCAACGGCACGATGATCCACAACGTTGCCGCCGGCGTCGCCAACACCGACGCGGTGAACATGAGCCAGCTCAGTGCGTTGAGCACGCTGGAGAATCAGGACGCGCAGGCGATCACCACGCTCAACGGCGAGATGAGCACCGTGCAGGGCACCATCACGAATCTGCAGCAGACCGTTGCCGGCACAGCGATGCCGACGACCATCGCTGTCGACGGCAATGGCGACGCGTCGGTGCAGGCCAACTCGGGTGATGTGGCGATCGGCAACAGTGCCAAGACCGGCGGTGCGATGGGCACCGCTATCGGTGGCAGCAGCTATGCCGCCGGTCCCAATGACACCGCGTTAGGCGGCAACGCCAAGGTGAATGCGGATGGCAGCACGGCCGTCGGTGCCAACACGGTCATCGCCGCGACGGCGACCAATGCCGTGGCCGTCGGTGAAAGCGCATCCGTCACCGCACCCTCGGGTACGGCCATCGGTCAGGGCTCGTCGGTGACGGCCGCCAATGCCGTGGCCCTGGGCCAGGGCTCGGTCGCCAACGTCGCCAACACGGTGTCCGTCGGCTCGGCCACCAACCAGCGCCAGATCACCAATGTCGCCGCTGGCGTGAACGCGACCGATGCGGCCAACGTGGGCCAGGTCAGCAGCCAGGTCAACGCGGCACTGACCACGGCCAAGAACTACACCGACACCAACGCCCAGCAGACGCTGTCGACGGCCAAGGCCTATACCGATAGCGCGCTGGTCAACGCGCAAAGCCAGTTGAACGACAAGTTCCAGCAGGTCGACAAGCGCATCAATGAGGACGGTGCCATGAGTGCCGCGTCGACGCAGATGGCGATCAATGCGGCGGGCGCCACCGGCAACGGCCGCCTTGCGGCCGGTGTGGGCGAACAATCGGGGCGCTCGGCCATCTCGGTGGGCTATGCCGCACCGCTGGGTAGCCGCATGCACGTCAGCGTCGGTGCCACGGCCAGTGGCTCGCAGACGTCCGTGGGTGCCGGCTTCGGCGTGGATCTGTAACTACCTGAATGAGGCGTGTGGCCGGCATGGCGTCTGCTGTGTCGGCCCATTCCGCAAGCAACTCGAAAGAAGGCCGCCAAGCGGCGGGCTTCTTTCTTGCTTCGATAGGTATCGCCCTGGCCAAGCATCTAGTCCGCTGCTTCCTTTTCCTTTGCTCGAAGGCGAAAGCTCAACAGCCGACGAGGTATGACTGGACCGACAGCCTCTGTTGGCAATTCCGCCAATTCCTTGCATCCACCGGCTGAATCCGCAACCCGAAGCGGACGCTTCAAATATTCGACGTTGTTCTTGATGTAATGGGGAAACCCCTGAGGTGTACCAATGATTGCTGCGTATCTTCTTTTGGGGGGATTGGTCTCGACCTTTGCCTGTGTGTTCACGTTCTTGATCGTCTTTGTTGTGCGTGGCGCAAAGTACAGAGAGCAGTCCGAGCCCGATTACGCGCGCCTTACCTTAGGCAATCCCTTGAATGCGCTCTTTATCGAGCGCCTCCTGACCCATGAAGGGCTCAGGTTCCGGAGCTTCTTTTGCTGGTCGCTCGTGGCCATATGGGCCTTTGTCCTTTCCGCCGGCATCGTGACCAGCTTCCCGGGCTAACACCCGCTTTCGACCCAGAGCCGACTCTGCAAAGAGCTGAGGCACGTAGCTGCCAGCGCGAAACGGGTTATGCCGTCGGAACCACAAGGGCCGATCAACGAGCTTTGATGCACATTCAACGTTGCACCATGACGGCGCATTGTCCATGATGGTGCAATGAATGGTGCGACATCGCGTGGTTGGGCCGAGCCGCTGGCGACGGGGGTCGCGCTGGCGGATGCGCAACTGCGCCTGTTGTGGGTGAATCCGGCGCTGGCCGAGTTGCTGGCGATTGGCCCGCGCAGCGCGGTGGGACAGTCCCTGGCGGTGCTGCTGCATCGGCCGGAATGGATGGCGCTGGCGGAGCGCGCCTTGCTTGAACCATCGCCGCTGCAATTGCGTGGCATCGAGGTGCCTTCCGTTCGAGGTGACGCGGGGCGCATGGACGTCTCGATGCAGCCGCTGTCGAGCGGCGAACTGTTGCTCGAAGTGCATGCGCTGGCGCCACCGGCATCATCGGATACGCCGCTGTCGGCCACCCTGCGCGGCTTTGCGCACGAGGTGAAGAACCCCTTGGCGGGCTTGCGCGGCGCCGCGCAACTGTTGCATCGGCGGGTGGATGACGAAGATCTGCGTTCGCTCGCGGGGCTGGTCATCGCCGAGGCCGATCGGCTGGCCGCGTTGGCCAACCGGTTGTTGCGGCACGGTGGTGCCGTGCAATTGGGGCCCGTGAATATCCACGAGCGACTGGAGCGACTGGGCGATCTGTTGCTGGCCGAGCCGTCCGCACCCGCGCTGCGGCACGATTACGATCCTAGCCTGCCGGACGTTTATGGCGACGCCGATCGTCTGCTGCAGCTGCTGCTCAATCTCGCGCGCAACGCTATCGAGGCGGGCGCACAGACGATCGTCTTCCGCACGCGCGCGGAACCCGCCGTGCGCCTGGGTGAGCGCATGGCGCGCATGTCACTGCGAGTGGACGTGATCGACGATGGTCCGGGCGTGCCCACGAGCTTGCGCGACACCTTGTTCGAACCCCTGGTATCCGGCCGCGCAGACGGCAGCGGCCTGGGTCTGGCGCTGGCGCGCGAGATTGCGCGTGAGCACGGTGGCGAACTGCGTCATGTCAGCCGTCCCGGTGAGACGGTGTTTTCCCTGTATTTGCCGATGGGCCATGCACATGAATGAGTCCCGCCCTGACATCTGGATTGCCGATGACGATCGCGGCGTGCGTTTTGTGCTGGCGGAGGCGCTGCGCGATGCGGGCCTGGTCGTGCGCGAATTCAGCACGGGCGAAGAGGTGCGGGCCGCCTTGCGCGAAGCGCGTCCGGCCCTGCTGTTGACCGACGTGCGCATGCCCGGTGAAGGTGGACTTGCCTTGCTCTCCGCACTGAAGGCGCAGGGCGTGGGGCCGGTGATCGTGATGAGTGCTTACACCGACGTCGCCACCACGGCTGCTGCGTATCGTGCCGGCGCGGTGGACTATCTGGCTAAACCTTTCGATCTCGATCAGGCGGTCGCCGCCGTGCAGCGCGCACTGGCGGATGTCCCGGTGACCGCATCGGCGCCGGTGGTCGAAGCGGTTCCAGCGCATGCGCTACTCGGTGAGAGTGCGGCGATGCGCGAGGTGTTTCGCCTGATCGGTCGGGTCGCGGCCAGTGATCTCAACGTGCTGATCACCGGCGAGACAGGCACCGGCAAGGAGCTGGTGGCGCGCGCGCTGCACGAAGAAAGTGCGCGCCGCGGCAAGCCATTCGTGGCGCTCAACACTGCCGCCATCCCCAGCGAATTGTTGGAAAGCGAGTTGTTTGGCCACGAAGCGGGCGCCTTCACCGGTGCCACACGTCGCCACGCGGGCCGTTTTGAGCAGGCCGAGGGCGGCACGCTGTTTCTCGATGAAATCGGCGACATGCCGCTGGCCTTGCAGACGCGGCTGCTGCGCGTGCTGGCGGGCGGGGAGTTCTATCGCGTCGGTGGGCGCGAATTGATGCGTGGCAATGTGCGCATCATTGCCGCGACACACCAGGACCTGGATGTACGCGTCGCCGCCGGCCAGTTTCGTCCCGACCTCAAGCATCGTCTCGACGTGGTACGCATCGAACTGCCTCCGTTGCGTGAACGTCGCACCGATATTTCCCTGCTTGCGCAGCATTTCCTCGCCGCGGCGGCGCAGGAACTGAGGCTGCCGCCCAAGCGCTTTTCCAAGGCTGCGCTCAAGGCGATTGCCCAACGGGACTTCCCCGGCAATGTGCGTGAGCTGGAAAACTTGTGCCGCCGCCTGGCGGTGATCGCCGCGGGGGCGGAAATTCTGCCAGCCGATCTCGGCTCATCCGTCGCCGTGCCGGCGGCCGGTGGGTGGACCGATGCACTGCGCGAATGGGCGGCCCAGGCGATCGCGGACGGCGAACTGGACATCCACACGCGTGCCCGCGAGGCGCTCGACCAGACCCTGCTGCAGGCCGCGCTGGCGGCGCACGATGGACATCGTCAACACGCGGCTGCTGCGCTCGGCGTAGGCCGCAATACCCTGACCCGCAAACTGGGAGCCTCGCGCAAGCGACGCTCCACCCCATCTTGAGTGATCCGCATGACCGTCACGATTCGGCCCGCCGAACGATCCGACATTCCCCATCTGGTGCAGTGGAACGCCGCCATGGCGTGGGAAACCGAGCAAAAGGCACTTGATCTCGTGGTACTCGAACGCGGCGTGACAGCCGTGTTCGATGAACCGAGGCGAGGTTTCTATCTGCTCGCGGAACACAACGGTACTCCCGCAGGCTGCCTGCTCGTCACGTACGAATGGAGCGATTGGCGCGCGGGCGATTTCTGGTGGATACAGAGCGTGTACGTGGTGGCGGAAGCCCGTCGCGCGGGCGTGTTCCGCAGTCTCTACGCGAACACCGAGCAACGGGCGCGCGAGGCCCGTGCCGTGGGCTTGCGCCTTTACGTGGAAACCGAAAACGAACGCGCGCAGCATACGTACGCAGGCTTAGGCATGGATCGTTGCCATTACTTCATGTACGAAACGGAATTCGCTGCGTCATCGTGACGACGTCAGGCGGGCAGCAGATCCCGTCCGAAATCCTCGGCTGCTTGCGCCGATCCGAACAGAAAACCCTGTAGCAGCGAGCAGCCGGCACGGCGAAGGTGATCGGCTTGCTCGCGGGTCTCAACGCCTTCGGCTACCACGGTCATACCCAGTCCACGTGCCATGGCGATGATCGCGTCGGTGATGGCGGCGTTGTCGGCGTCCGTCGCGATATCGCGCACAAAAGTGCGATCGATCTTCAGTGCGTCGATGGGGAAGTACTTCAAGTACGACAGACTGCAATAGCCGGTGCCGAAGTCATCAAGCGCGAGGCTCACGCCGAGCTCCTTGATCCGTTGCATCAGCGCGCGACTCTGGTCGCCCGCCGACATCACCATGCGTTCGGTCAGCTCCAGCTCGATCAGCGAAGGCGGCAGCTTGGCTTCCGTCAGCGACGCCTGCAGCGCGGCGTGAAAGCCCGGATGCTGGAATTGCGGAGCGGACACGTTCATCGCCACGACGATGGGTCGACCTTGGCTGTGCCATTCGCCGGCCTGGCGGCAGGCCTCGCGCATCACCCATTCGCCGAGGGGTACGATCAAGCCGGTTTCCTCGGCCACCGGAATGAACTCGTCGGGCGCGTAGACGTCGTGCCCATCGACCTGCCAGCGAAGCAAGGCCTCTGCGCCGACGATGGCGCCGCTGTGCGCATCCACTTTCGGTTGGTAGTGCAAGCGAAAATCGCCGTGGCGCAGCGCCTTGCGCAGTTCCTGTTCGATGCGCAGGCGAGCCGCGGAGCGTTCGCTCATGGACGGCGTGAAGAAGCGGTAGCCGTTACTGCCCTGCATCTTTACTTCGTACATGGCCACGTCGGCGTTGCGCAGCATGGACTCGGCATCTGGCGCATCATCCGGAAAAACACTGATGCCGACGCTGAAATTGATCGTCAGCTCGGCCAGCTTGCCAGCGTTGGATGCCTGCCACTCGCGCATCAGCTTCTCGCACAGCCGGCTCGCGCCGATGCGCCCGTCCACGTGCGACAGCAGCACGACGAATTCATCGCCGCCCACCCGGCTGACGGTGTCCTCGTTACGCAGGCTGTTACGCAGGTGGGCGGCGAACGCACGTAGCAAGGTATCGCCCGCGGTATGGCCAAGCGTGTCGTTGACCTGCTTGAAGTGGTCGATGTCGATATGCAGCAACGCGGCCTGGTCGTTGCGGCGCTTCGCGGCCGCCAGCACCTGTTCCAACCGCGATTGCAACAAGCTGCGGTTGGGCAACCCGGTGAGCGTGTCGTGCTGGGCAAGGTGCGCCATCTTCAACGCCAGCGCGCGCGTTTCGCTCACGTCGTGGAAGACCAGGACGCCGCCAATCACGCTGCCGGCATGGTCATGGATCGAAGCGGCCGAGTCTTCGATGGGAGTCTCGAAGCCATTGCGATGCAGCAGCACCGCGCCGTCCTTCAGCTCGACGATGGCATCGCGCGCAATGGCATCCAGCAACGGGTTATGCAGCGGTTCGCGCGTGCGGCTGTCGATCAGCTTGAACACCTCGCTCATGGGTCGCCCGATGGCTTCGGCATGGGTCCAACCGGTCATCGCCTCGGCGATCGGATTGAGCGATGTCACCCGATGTTGCAGATCGGTGGTGATGACGGCGTCGCCGATCGAGCGCAGGGTGACTTCGGCCAGCTCGCGTTCGCGGAACAGCGCTTCTTCGTAAGCCTTGCGCTGGCTGATGTCCTGGATCTGCGCCACGACGTGATACGGCGAGCCATCCCAAGTGCGCACGAGCGAGACACTCAGCTGCACGTGCACGGTGTGGCCGTCGCGATGGAAATAGCGCTTTTCGAGCTGGTAGTTCTCGCGCTTGCCCTCCAACAGTTCGCTGGCCAGCAGGCGACTCGCCGCCAGGTCGTCGGTGTGGGTGATATCGATGATCGTCTTTGAAAGCAGCTCTTCTTCGCTGTAACCGAGCATCTGGCACAGCGCGTCGTTCACGCGCAGCAGGTGACCACCGGGTGCGACCAGCGCCATGCCGATCGAGGCGTGTTGAAAGGCACCATAGAAGCGCTGCTCGCTCTCGCGCAGCTGGGTTTCCAGCGCGTGGCGCTCGGTGATGTCGATGAACACCGTGAACACGCCTCGCACCTGACCGTCGTCGTCCAGGTCGGGCTGGAAATTGCCGTGCACATAGCAGCGCGCAGAACCGCTGAACAACTCACCTTCGTAAACCGCCGCCTCACCCGCGAGGGCCTGGGTCAGGCACGAACCGGCGCGCTGCATGCTCCAGGGATCGAGCACCTCGTCCACCGTGCGCCCGATCATCTGCGCGGGATCGACGTTCAGCCATTGCCGGTGCGTGGCATTCACGAAACGGAAGCGCCGCTGGCTATCGATATAGGTAATGAGCGCTGGCGCACCTTGCACCACGTGCGCGGCCCATTGGGCTGCGCCACCGGCTGGTACGAATTCGCGATCAGTCTGCCGCATGCCTGTGGTCGCCGCGGGCGCTACCCCTGCGCCTTCAGGGGGCATCATGCGACAACTGTGGCCGCCTGTGCAGATGTCACGTGAGACAAGCCCGACGTGTTTGTGACCGGGCTCGCGTTCGCCTGCAGAGCAAGCTCAATGCAAGCTTTCCGCCGGTGCGCCCAGCTGGCCTTCCGTATCAAGCAGGATGCGACCAAGAGCATGCAGATCGGAGGCGATGCCGTAGCGGTCCGACAGGTCCGCCACCATCGGACCGAGGGCGCGAGGATGCAACGGATAACCATGGGCCAGCACGCGCGCGCGGCCACCATCGCCACGTTGCGCCAGGGTCACCGCGACCACGCCCAGTCCCGGCGCTTCGTGCGCGTAGAGTGCTGGCGCATCGTAAACGGCGTCGGCCGCGGCAAAGGTTTCAAGCAAATAACCCGCGGTCGGCTCGACCGCGTCGGTGCCTGGCAGCACCAGCGGCAGGCGATGGGCGTCCAGCAGGGCGGCGTATTGGCGCAGCTCGAACACGATGCCGGCTAGGTCATGCCCGCGCTGGCTGATGTCGGAGTCCTGCCTGCGCAACCAGTCCGCCGGGGACTGCACTTCTACGCGGCCTTCGACGTAGCGCATCCTCAGGCCACGGGCGCTCAGGGTGGACTCTTCTCGATACGGCGTCAGTAGACCGGCCTCCAGCAAAGTCCACAGCGGCGCGAGATTGACGTGCTCGTATTGCACGCAAGTCAGCGCCAGCAGGTCATTGCGGCTCAGATAGCGGGCGTGCTCCAGCTGCACGCCGAGCGTACGCATGAGCCAGTCGGCCGTTCGCTGCCCGGCCTCGCCACGGCCTACCAGCTCGACTTCAAGCTTCTCGGACAAGTCTTCGGCCAGCGACTCAGGGGCCAACAGGGTGATCGGCAGCAGCCGCATGGGGCCATCGGCGAAGGCCGCCTCAGGTTCCAGTGGCTGTGCCGGCATGTGGCCTTCATGCGTGCCGAAGGCCACCACATTTTCCAGATGTCCGCGCGGTACGCGGCGGGCCAGCTCGTCCAGCGTGGCCCAGACCGGGAAACCCGGCCGCAGCAGCTCCACGGCGTCGAACAGCGCCCCAGCCACCGCGAGACGAGCCTCGCCGACCCGGGGCACCAGCGCATGCAGGTCTTCGGCCATCAGCGCGGCCAGTTCGGCCGCTTCATCGCGGCTCAAGGTCCGGGGGGGCGGCGTATCGCCGGGGGGCAGCTCCAGCGCCAGCACGATGGGCAGGGCGACGAGTGTTTGTGCTTCCACGACTGGCGAACCCGAACGGCAAAGAACCAAATTCTAGCATTCACCGGTTTTTGGGCTTCCGTGCGGTGGCGGCGCGGGTTAGCCTTGATGACTCGGCTTTTTCGGACAAGTTCTGGTCATGGAAAACACGCTCAAGCGCGTCGGTGTGATCGGCGGCGTACGCATTCCGTTCTGCCGCAACAACACCGCCTACGCCGATGTCGGCAATTTCGGCATGTCGGTCAAGGTGCTTGGGTCGCTGGTGGAACGCTATGGCCTGCACGGCGTAGAGCTGGGCGAAGTGGCCATGGGCGCGGTGATCAAGCACTCGTCCGAGTGGAATCTGGCCCGCGAAGCGGTGCTTTCCTCCGGGCTGGCCCCGACCACGCCGGGCATCACCACGGCGCGCGCCTGCGGCACCTCGCTGGACAACGCCATCATCATCGCCAATAAGATCGCCACCGGGCAGATCGAGGCGGGTATTGCCGGTGGTTCGGACACGACCAGCGATGTGCCGATCGTGCTCGGTGAACGCCTGCGCAAGCGTCTGCTCGCGGTCAACCGGGGCAAGTCGTGGCAGGACAAGCTGCGCGCCGCCACCCAGGGTTTCTCGTTCAGGGAATTCAAGCCGGCATTCCCCGGCGTGGCCGAGCCGCGCACCGGCATGTCGATGGGTGATCACTGCGAGAAGATGGCCAAGGAATGGCATATCGCCCGCCAGCCGCAGGACCAGCTGGCCTTGGAAAGCCACCAGAAACTGGCGGCAGCCTACGAGGCCGGTTTCTTCGACGACCTGGTGGTGCCGTTCCGCGGGCTCAAGCGCGACGGCTTCCTGCGTCCGGATTCCACCCTGGAAAAACTGGGCTCGCTGAAACCGGCGTTCGACAAGACCTCTGGCCACGGCACGCTCACGGCGGGCAACTCCACGGGCCTGTCCGATGGTGCGGCGGTGGTGTTGCTGGCCAGCGACGACTGGGCGGCCCAGCGCGGCCTCAGGATCCAGGCTTATTTCCGCGACGCCGAAGTGGCAGCGGTGGATTTTGTCCACGGCGAGGGCCTGTTGATGGCGCCCACCGTGGCCGTGCCGCGCATGCTCGCCCGTCATGGATTGAGCCTGCAGGACTTCGATTACTACGAGATCCACGAAGCGTTCGCGGCCCAGGTGTTGTGCACGCTGCGCGCGTGGGAAAGCGCCGATTACTGCAAGCAGCGCCTCGGTCTCGAGCAGCCGCTGGGTTCGATCGATCCGGCGAAGCTCAATGTGCATGGTTCCAGCCTCGCCGCGGGCCATCCCTTTGCCGCCACCGGCGCGCGCGTGGTCGCCACGTTGGCCAAGCTGCTGGAACAGAAGGGTTCGGGCCGTGGCCTGATCTCCATCTGTACCGCCGGCGGCATGGGCGTTACCGCCATCCTGGAACGCTGAGCGGCCCGGTCCGGCCGCCTGTCCGTGTTGAAACTGCGCACTACCGCCAGCCTGAGTCTCCTGGTGCTGGTCGTGGGCGTGGTCGGCACGGCATGGCTGAGCAGCCTGACCGACCGCTGGCCCGGCCCCAACGTCCGGCGGCCCTCGCATGTCGCCCGCGCGCGGCTGCCGGTGCCGCGGCATATGCGCCCCGCGCATGAGGCCCGGCATGCCGTAGCGGCGGCCAAGCCGCATAAGGCGGCACCGAAACCAGTGCATCCCACGCCGTTGCCTGCGTTGACGCCCATCGATATGCCGGCGGGTCCGGGGGCATGGTTGAGCACCTCGGAGCCGGCCAGTGGCCGCGTCGTGTTGCATCTCGCAGTCGACGGCACAGGTCGCGTCAAACACGCGTCGATCGCCGAATCCAGCGGTCATGCCGTACTGGATGAGCGCGCCATGCGTACGGTGCTGGGGTGGCGCTTCGCGGTGCCGGTGGGCCATCCCGATGGGCTCAACGGTTCCCTGGTCATGCACTTCGCCGATGAAGCCCGCCCTGTTGCACGGCTCCCCTGAGCCGCGCCAGCAGCAACCACCTGGCTACAACACGCCCATCGCGCTCGATCCAAACGCGGTGATCAAGCGCGTATAGATGAGCTTGGGCGAGGTCGCCACATCGGGGAAGTCGCCTACGGGCGTGTAGCAGCTGAAGAAGGCGGGGTCGCTCGGGCGCATCGGCGTGCAGCCGGCCTTGAGCTCGTAGCTGGTGGCGTAGCGGTAGGGCCACAGATCGAAGATGGGCAGGCTGGCGGATATATCGCCGATCGCCAGGCTGAGGCTGCTTTGCTGGCGTCGTGCGACGACCCACGCGTTTTCGGGCTGGGTGTCGCGCAGGATGCTGTCGCGCAACTCGTTGGCAAAGCGTGCGTCATAGACGATCACGCCGGCCTCGGTGTTGTAGTGGTCCGAGCGCGGGTCGAAGTTATGCGAGCCGACCATGGCGAAGTCGTCGTCCACGACGATGGATTTGGCATGCAGGCCGAAGCGTCGCCCTTCGCCGGTCAATGGCGCCGGTCGATTTCGCCGGGCCTGGCTATGACTGCCAAGCAGGCCGCGTTCCGTACCAATGCGACGTCGGGCCGCCTTACCCTGCGCGCCTTGTTCGGTCGATGGCGGAGCATCGTCCTCACTGGCCTCGGCATTGTCTTCGGTCGGACCGGCCGCGCGCGGTTTCATTTCGTAGATCTCGAAACCGTAGTCCTTGAGATAGCGTTTTCGGTGCTTATAGGAAATGGCATACACGGCGAACGCATCCGTCGAGGCCAGCGAATTGGTCGACACGACGATGCGCGGCGGGATCTCGCGCTGGTGTAGTTTCGCGAAAATGTCCTGCGCGCGTTGGCTCAGCACCAGATAGGGCGTCTGCATCACCACTTCATGCTGGGCGCCGCCGACCAGCCGCATCACATGCGCCGTGAACTCGCGTGCATCGTGTTGCTGCGGCTGTTCGGTCTTGGCGGGAAGGTCGCTGAAGTAATCGACGCGGCCGGTGCGCAGGGTCTCGCTGACCAGGGCGTCGTCCAGCCATTCGCCGTCTTCGGCCTCTTCCAGCACGCGGGCCACGCGCTGCGGATGCGCATAATGCGGTGCTGGCCAGGGCTGCGGTCCGTCGCCATCGAGAATGCGCCGGTTGACGTCGCGCAAGTGGGTCAGTGGCGTCGAGCGCTTGTGGTTCCAGAACGTTTCGAAGCTCGCTGCCATCGCATGTGCGGCCGGACCACCGACCATCACGTCGCGATCAACGTAATCGAAATCGGCATCCCAGTCGAAATAGCGATCCTGGTAGTTGCGTCCGCCGGTGATACCGATGGCGTTGTCGACCAGCAGCAGTTTGTTGTGCATGCGCTGGTTGAACTTCCTGAAACAACAGACGATGCCGGCGGTGAACTCCGCCACGGAGGTCTGTGCCTCATGGAAGGTCGGGTTGTACAGGCGGACCTCGAGGTTTTCATGCGCGCTGGCGAGGCGATCGAGCAGGGCCGGGTCGCCGAACGAAAACAGCTGGTCGGCAAGGATCCGAACCTTTACGCCACGCCGTGCGGCCTTCAGCAATTCATAGAGCACCAGCTGGCCTGCATCGTCCTGATCCCAGATGTAGGTCTGTACATCGATCGACTGCTTCGCCGCACGGATCAGGTTGAGCCGCGCCACCATCGCCGCCTCGCTGTCATTGAGCAGGGTGACCGCATGGACAGGTTCCGCTTCGGTGGAACTGGCCAGCGCATCGTGCGCGGCGTCGAGCAGCGGGGAATCGATGGCGCAGTGATCGGCGCGGTCGCAGTCCCGTTGGTGCTGCATGTCGGCGGCGACGATGGCATCGGCGCGGTGGATGCGTGTGGGCGACACGCTGCATCCCGAGAGGACCAGGATCGCGATGAGCAAAATGGAAAGGGCGATCCCGCGCTGAATCATGCAGCGATGATACGGGCTGCTCTTATCTCTTGGCGTAATCCAGGCTGATCAGCATGCCCAGGTCCACACGGTCCGACACCGCCGTGCGATGTCCATTCATGCCGAAGTCGCTGCGCTGGATCGTCCCACGCACGGAGATGACGCATTCTTGCGGTGCACTCAGCGGGCAGGTCGATGGCAGCAGTTCGAAATGCGCCGGACGAGTGACGCCGCGCAACGTCAAGGTACCACCCAGCTCGCCGCCTTTTTCCAGTTTGGCCAGCGAGATGGGATCGGAGACGAAGTGGATCGCAGGATAGTGCGTCACATCGAAGAATTCCGGCGCCAACACCCAGCGACGGAATCGATCCGAGCTCATATGGATGCTGTCGACGGAGATTTCCGCATCGACCACGGCGGTGTCATGCAAGCTACTCAAGGTCACATC
The DNA here is from genome assembly GCF_026283945.1 of Dyella humicola. Lineage (NCBI taxonomy): Bacteria > Pseudomonadati > Pseudomonadota > Gammaproteobacteria > Lysobacterales > Rhodanobacteraceae > Dyella > Dyella humicola. The sequence goes on along the minus strand of NZ_JAPDPC010000005.1, from coordinate 29,378 downwards.
GCCGTTGATCTGCTCGAAACGGCCGGTGACCTGGGTCAGCCAAAGCAGCCGCACGCCGAAGGCGGCGTGCGAACGGGCAGGATCAATACGGTAATCAGCGGCATGTACTGGCAGGGCGGCCAGCAGAAGTACGGCAAGCAAGACTGGAAAGCGCGAAATCACGGCGACCAGAAGGCATCCAGTCGTGCGTTACCTGGTTCCAGCGCGCCGCTGAGGTGCAGCACGGCGAGGCCGGCGGGTGGCATGCCACGGAATTCATCCGACCGACCCTCGACCAGCAGCGCGACCAAGCGTTCGATACCGGGGTTGTGGCCGATCAGCATCAAGGTGCTGGCATCGCCGTGTTGATCGAGCAGGGCGAGCAACTCGCCGGGCGTGGCGTCGTAGATGTCGTCCGTGAATTGGGGTTCCGGCGCATGCTTCATCGCGGCCAGGGCCAGCGAGGCGGTGTCGCGGGTGCGCTCGGTCGGTGAGCAAAGTACGCGGTCCGGCTTCATGCCATGGGAGGCCAGCCACTTGCCGGCGGCCCGTGCTTCCTGCTCGCCGCGCCCGCTGAGGCGCCGGCTTTGATCGTCCCCGCCGTTCTGGGCGGGCTGGGCTTCGGCGTGGCGTAACAGGATGAGTTCGTGCATGGCTTTGACTCCAAGATCGTGCCGCATTCGCGCGGCACTGCTGTCAGTGCTGGCGCTTGATCCAGCGCAGGAGGTGCTTCCAATCCTCCTGATGACTCCGAACGTTTTCCGAAGCGTAATCAAAGATGCCCTTACCGAGCGCCGTGAGCAACACATACGCCTGGCTGTCGCGCAGCTGCGCCACGATCGGGAACGGCGAACGCTCGGCCAGTTGCTCCATGGCGTCCTGGCTGGCGTGCGTCCACGGCTTAAGGCGATTGCCGACCAGGCCGACCGGTAGCTTGCCACGCTTGATGCGATTGATCTCCCGCAAATGCTCCAGGAAATCGAACGTGGCATTGAGGTCAAACGTTGACGGCAGCACCGGCACCAGCAGCACGTCGGCTTTCTCGAGATAGGGCTCGAGGTCCCGTTCCTGTGATCCGGCAGGCGTGTCGATGAGCACGCGCTGGGTATCGGTGGGGAGTTTCTCGAGGGATCTGCGGCCGCCTTCCAGTGCCAGCACCCCGGGAACGTTATCCGGGCGCTGCGCGGCCCAGCGGTAGCCGGACTTCTGTCTGTCGGCGTCGACGATGGCCGTGTGCTTGCCATCCTGCGCCCAATGGGAAGCAAGCTGGGTCACCAGCGTGCTCTTGCCGCAACCGCCTTTGCTGCTTGCTACCAGTACCGTCAGCATGATGCTGCCTCTGTGTCCAAGCTGGGGTCCAGCCTACACGAAGGGTGGGGCGGCGAGGCAAGCCTGTTTCTCAGAGTCTGTTCAAAGGCTCCGCTCCGCCACGAGCCCCCTCCCGACCTCCCTGGGGTCGCAGGGAGGTCGGGAGGGGGCTCGTCGCCAAAGAGAGACCTTGAACCGGCCCTCAGCTCGACTTGTTCGGTTCCCAGTCGGCAGGTGCATCCACGTTGATATTGAAGTCGTGCAACGCGGTCAGCAGCAGGCTCATCTCGGTGCCGCCGGAGCGCGCCAGCGCCAGCAAATGTTGGGCCAGCCCCAAATCGCCCTGGGCGCGCGCGGAGAGTTGGCCGAAATTCTGCACCTGCCAGACCAGGTTGCGGCGGGCGCGGCGGGCGTCTTCCTGCTGCGCCGGATCGTCCGACAGGACCTCGCGCAAATGCAGGCCGAGCGAACGGGCCAACGGACTGGAACTCCATTCCAGCGTCTTGGCCAGCTTGAGGCAGTCGTCCTTGATCGACTTGTCGTCCCCGGCGGCCTCGCACAGCCGTGCGGTGGCCTGCAGGCCGGGCTGCGGCTGCGTGCTGGCCAGGCCGAACACCATCATGACCTGCACGCCGGAGGCGCCGGTGGCGGATAGCGGGTTGATCACGGCGGGCGGCGGCGGCAGCAGCGTGACCGTGGTAGCCAACGCCTTGAGGCTGGCTCCGGTGTAGTCGTCGTACAGCTTGGCCGCGGCAGCCTTGGCCAGGTCCTCGCGAGCGGCCGCGCCCTTGTCGTCGTGGCTATCGAGCCCAAGCTTCAGCAGCCACACTGCGGCGTTGTCCGGCGCCTGGGCGACGAGCTTGGCCAGGGCGTCGGGATTCGGGCAGGCATCGGCCTTGGTGTCGCAATCGGTCAGCCGGGTCCAGTTGATCTCGGGGCCGGCATTGGGCGCCTGAGCAGCGCGCTCGATCAGGCTGTGGAAGCTGTTGAAGTCGGGCTGGTCGCTCAAAGGCCGCGCCAGCAGGGCGCCACCGAGCAGCGGTAGGGGCTCGGCCTGGGGCGCGATGACGCTGACCAGGTCACGCTGGAAGGCGATCAGTGCCTTGCGGCGTGCGGCCTGCTGGGCGTCGGTGGAAGCGGCCGAATGGCCCGTGGCGGCTGATTGCGCCGCAAAAACCGGGTTCGCAACGGCGGCAAAAGCCAGGCCGAGCGTTAAAAGGCGCTGTCCGAGCATCGGGTAATCCTTCGCAAAACGAAGCCGTCAGCATACTGTTCCCGCATTAAGCTCGCCTGATTCAGGGGTACGGCCGGGGCGCGAGAATGCCTCTGGGCTTGCTAGCATGGCCGCTTCGCAGCGTTCGGGGTGTCTCTATCATCCTGCGCAAAACAGGAGACAGGTAGTGAATGATCTTTCCATATTGGCCGATGGGCGTGCGGCGCCCTGGTTTGTCGGCTGGGGCACGCTGGCGCTGATCAATGCGGGTCTTGCCCAGGGCAAGAATCGCAGTGGCCTGCTGTGGTTTCTGCTGTCGCTGGTGATCGGGCCGCTCGCAACGCTGCTCCTGGTGGTGCTGCCCAAGGTTCGCTCGACGCTATTTTGATCTTGTGTAGGAGCGCACCCAGTGCGCGACACGGCGCCATGGCCTTGTCGCTTTGTCGGCGTTTCGCCCAGTGGGTGGGCTCCTACATAAAGGGGCTTACTCGCCCAGCGCTTCGCGCATGAATTCTGGCTGGGCCAGCGCGCCCTTATGGATCTCGGCGTTGTAGTAGCGGGTGGGGAAGTTCTTGCTGAGGGCGCCGCGCTCGCGGAATCCAGCCAGGTCGCCGCCCTTGCGCACCATGGTGCAGCTCCACCAGCCGGTGGGGTAGCAGGGCTGCGGGAACGGCAACGTCTTCACGGCGCTGAAGCCGGCCGTACGCATGGCGGAGCGCATCGACTTGATCAGCTCCAGGTGGACCAGCGGCGATTCGCTCTGCTGCACCAGGATGCCGCCGTGGCGCAGGGCCTTGTAACAGCTGGCATAGAACGCGGCATTGAACAGACCCTCGGCCGGACCCACCGGATCGGTCGAGTCGACGATGATCAGGTCCAGCGACTCCGGCTCGGCCTCAGCCATGTACTTGATGCCGTCGATGAACAGCAGCTCGGCGCGCGGGTCATGGTTGGACTCGCACAGTTCCGGAAAATACTGCTCGGCCAGGCGAGTGACGCGCTCGTCGATCTCGACCTGCACGGCCGACTCCACTTCCTCGTGCTTGAGCACTTCGCGCAGCGTGCCGCAGTCGCCGCCGCCAATGATCACCACGCGCTTGGCGCGCGCATGGGTGAACAGCGCCGGGTGGGTCATCATCTCGTGATAGAGGAAGTTGTCGCGGCTGGTCAGCATCACGCAGCCGTCGATGACCATCAGGTTGCCCCAGTCGGTGGTCTGGTAGATCTCGATGGTCTGGAACGGGGTCTTCTCGGCATGAAGCAGCTTCTCCACGCGATATCCGATGGAAGAGCCGGAGGCCTGGTGGGCTTCGGTGAACCAGGTGAGCTGCTGCGACATGGCGAATCCTGAGAAATCTTGAGGGTTTAAAGGCCGCAGATTGTAGCCGCAATGGCATCCACTGGGCGCCAACGCGGGAAACCGCCGCAGGCACATTGTCACAGCAGGCCGTTACAATACCCGTCCGGCCCGTCACGCGATTCCGCCAGCGGCCCGCCAAGTCAATCCGGCCCCGCGGCGTGCGAGGCTTCCGGCCGGCTGACTTCGTGCTCTCACCGAGCAAGAGCGTCAAGGCTCGCCGCTGCGACGACATGTTTAGGGTGTCACACGCCCGTTGTACAAGGAGCCCTCCATGTCGAAGCACTGGAACATTGATGCTGCCCGCCACACCTACGCCGTCCCGCATTGGGGCGACGGCTATGTGGACGTGGATGCAGCAGGTCATATCGTCATGCGCCCCCACGGCGCCCACGGCCCGGCGCTGTCGCTGCCGGCCATCGTCGACCGCGCCCGCGCTGAAGGCTTGCGCCTGCCGTTGCTTGTGCGCTTCCCCGACATCCTGGCTGATCGTCTGAAGCGCCTGCAGGACGCGTTCGCCAAGGCCATCGGCGAATGGAGCTATGCGGGCGGCTACACGGCCGTCTATCCGATCAAGGTGAACCAGCAGCGTGGCGTGGCCGGCGAGCTGGTGGCGGCGGGCGAACATGGCTTTGGCCTCGAAGCCGGCTCCAAGCCCGAGCTGATGGCCGTGCTGGCCATGGCTCGTCCCGGCAGCATCGTCATCTGCAATGGTTACAAGGACCGCGAGTACGTGCGCCTGGCGCTGATTGGCCTCAAGCTCGGCCTGCGCGTGCACATCGTGATCGAGAAACTGTCCGAGCTGGACCATGTGTTCAGCGAAGCGAAGGCGCTCAACGTCGAGCCGCTGCTCGGTGTACGAGTGCGGCTCGCCTCGATCGGCGCCGGCAAATGGCAGAACACCGGCGGCGACAAGGGCAAGTTCGGCCTCTCGCCCAGCCAGGTGCTGACCCTGGTGGAGCGCCTGGACCAGGCCGGCCTCAAGCACACGCTGAAGCTGCAGCACTTCCACATGGGCTCGCAGATTTCCAACGTGCGCGACATCGCCTCGGGCATGCGTGAGGCGACACGTTACTTCGTGGAGCTCAAGCGCATGGGCGTGCCGCTGGAGATCGTCGACGTCGGCGGTGGCCTGGGCGTGGACTACGAAGGCTCGCGCTCGCGCAGCCACAACTCCATCAATTATTCGATCGAACAATACGCGGCGACCATCGTGCAGTCGCTGGCCGAGGCGGTGGTCGAAGAAAACCTGCCGGCGCCGCACATCATCACCGAGGCCGGCCGCGCGATGACCGCGCATCACGCCGTGATGGTGGTGAACGTGACCGAGGTGGAGCCGGTGCCCGCCGGCAACATTCCTGCGGCACACGAGGCTGAACCCGCCGTGTTGCGTCGCCTGCGCGAGACCTGGGCAGAACTCGATGCGCGTCCCGCGCTTGAGCTGTTCCACGAAGCGCAGCATCACCTCGTCGAAGGCCAGACCTTGTACGCGCTAGGCCAGCTCACCTTGGACGACCGCGCGCGGCTGGACGACATGTACTACGCCATCGCCAATGCGGTGCGCCTGCGCCTGCTGCCGGCCGAGCGTTCGCATCGCCAGGCGCTGGACGAGCTGGATGAGAAACTGGTCGACAAATACTTCGTCAATTTCTCGGTGTTCGAATCGGTGCCGGATATCTGGGCGATCGAGCAGATCTTCCCGATCGCACCAATTGCACGACTGGACGAAGAGCCCACCCGCCGCGGCGTCATCGTCGATCTTACCTGCGATTCGGATGGTCGTATCGATCATTACGTCGACGCCGAAGGCGTGGACGTAAGTCTGCCGCTGCATGCGCTGAAGGACAACGAAAGCTATCGCCTCGGCATCTTCATGGTGGGTGCCTACCAGGAGACGCTGGGCGACATCCACAACCTGTTCGGGGACACCGATGCGGTGAACGTGCGCGTGGAAGGCGACTCGTATGTCTTTGCGCACAAGCGTCGCGGCGACACCACCGATCTGATGCTCGATTACGTCGGCTACGACCTCGAAGTCCTGCGTCGCAGCTATCGTGAGCGCATCGCCGCGGCGGGCGTGCAGGGCGACGCGGCCGACCAGCTCTTCGTCACGCTCAACGAAGGTTTGACCGGCTATACCTACCTGTCCGAGGGCGTGCGCTAAACCTTCAAGCCGCCGCCCTGTGACGCGTGCCAGCCTGAGTCGCTCGACAAGGGCTGGTCGCACAACGGCAACTGTTCAAGCTTCCCCGTTCCCCATCAGCACAGGAGTGGTTATGGCAAGTCTCGACGGCAAGGTGGCACTCATCACTGGCGCGGCCAGTGGCCTCGGCAAGGCGATCGCCGAGTTGTATGCGAAGAACGGTGCGGCGGTCGCCATCGCCGACATCAACCAGCAGGCGGCAGACGCCACGGCGAACGAGATCAAGGCAGCCGGCGGCAAGGCGATCGGCATTGCCATGGACGTAACCGATGAGGCCGCCGTCAATGCAGGCACCGACAAGGTCGTCGCCGCGTTTGGCCATCTGGATATTCTTATTTCCAACGCTGGCGTGCAGATCATCAATCCGATCGAGCAGTTCGCCTTCGCCGACTGGAAGAAAATGCTGGCCATCCATCTCGATGGCGGCTTCCTCACCACCAAGGCCGCGCTGCAGCATATGTACAAGGACGACCGCGGCGGCATCGTGATCTATATGGGTTCGGTGCATTCGCACGAAGCGTCCAAACTGAAATCGGCCTACGTCACCGCCAAGCACGGCTTGCTCGGCCTCGCGCGCACGCTGGCGAAAGAAGGCGCGGCGCACAACGTTCGCTCGCATGTGATCTGCCCCGGCTTCGTGCGCACGCCGCTGGTGGAGAAGCAGATTCCGGAACAGGCCAAGGAGCTGGGTATCAGCGAGGCCGACGTGATCAAGAACGTGATGCTCAAGGACACCGTGGATGGCGTGTTCACCACCGTCGAGGACATTGCGCAGACCGCGCTGTATCTCGCTACCTTCCCCTCGGCCGCGCTGACCGGGCAATCCATCGTGGTCAGCCACGGCTGGTATATGCAGTAGCGGATGGCGCGTCGCATGCGGCCCGCATGGAGAGGCCGAAGATGCGTAGCGAGGGCGCCCGGCAGCGCGTGCCGGCGAACCTGTCGGCACGGCTGCTGCGACCGCTCCTTCGTTGCGCGTCCCTCGCCCGCGGACCGATAAGGCATGCATGCGGCTCGGCCTCCCCGACCCTCGCTTCCCCCACAAGGATCGCCAGTGAAGATTGCCGACGTTTTAGCGAACGCTTTTGCCATGCCACTGACCAGCCCGGCCTTTCCGCCGGGACCGTATCGATTCGTCAACCGCGAGTTCCTCGTCGTCACCTATCGCACCGATCTGGATGCGTTGCGCGCGGTGGTACCCGAACCACTGGAGATCGAGCAGCCGCTGGTGAAGTACGAATTCATCCGCATGCCCGATTCCACCGGCTTCGGCGACTACACCGAGTCGGGCCAGGTGATTCCCGTGAGCTTCCGCGGCGAGCGGGGAAGCTATGTGCATTCGATGTACCTCAACGACCACCCGCCGATCGCGGGTGGTCGCGAGTTGTGGGGCTTCCCGAAGAAGCTCGCCAGCCCGGTGCTGGATACCGAGATCGACACCATCGTCGGCACGCTCGACTACGGCAAGGTGCGCGTGGCCAAGGCCACCATGGGTTTCAAGCACCGCGAGGCCGATCGCGACGCGATCCTGGCCGGATTGGCGGCGCCCAACTACCTGTTGAAGATAATCCCGCACGTGGACGGTACGCCGCGCATTTGCGAGCTGGTTCGCTACTACACCACCAACGTCACGCTCAAGGGTGCCTGGACCGGCCCGGCCTCGCTCGAACTGCATCCTCATGCACTGGCGCCCGTGGCCGACCTGCCAGTGCTGAACGTGGAGTCGGCCCTACACTTCATCACCGACCTGACGCTCGACCTGGGCACGGTCGTGTACGACTATCTGGCCGATTGAACAGGGTTAATCCGTATGGACGTCCGTAAGAACCCATCAGCACTGAAAATGACCGACCAGGAGCTTGCGCGAGAGCACCATAGGCAATATCAGGTCACCGCCCTGGTATTGCAGGGCGGAGGCGCGCTGGGCGCGTATCAGGCGGGGGTATACCAGTCGTTGGACGAGGCTGGCATCCATCCCAACTGGGTCGCCGGCATCTCCATCGGCGCGCTCAACGCGGCGATCATCGCCGGCAACGCGCCGGAGCGCCGGGTCGAACGTTTGCGCGAGTTCTGGCAGGCCATATGTCGTCCACCGCTGTTGCCGGTGTGGCCCACGCCGCCGCTGGAGCCGGGAGCGTGGCAGCTGACCTGGCAAAACGTCCAGAGTGGCTGGGCGGCGTTTCGCGCGCTTACCGAGGGGCAGCCTGGCTTCTTTTATCCGCGGCCCTTCCCGTTGATGCCATGGAACGCCTCTCCGGCCACGGCGAGCTGGTACGACACGGCGCCCTTGAAGCTCACGCTGGAGCGACTGGTCGATTTCGACCGCATCAACCACAAGACCTCGATGCGCGTGTCGGTGGGCGCCGTCAATGTGCGCACGGGCAACTTCGCCTACTTCGACAACACCGAAGGCCCGCTGCGCGTCGAGCATTTCATGGCATCGGGCGCCTTGCCGCCCGGCTTTCCCGCGATCGAGATCAATGGCGAGTTTTACTGGGACGGCGGTATGGTCTCCAATACGCCGCTCTACAAGGTATTGTCGGATGCAGCGCGGTGCGATTCGCTGATATTCCAGGTGGATCTGTGGAGTTCGCGTGGCGAGTTGCCGAGCGATCTGGCGGAAGTGACTTCGCGCACCAAGGACATCCAGTACTCCAGCCGCACACGCCTGATCACCGAATACATGAGCTTGCGCCAGCGACAAGAGCGCGTGCTGCACGATGTGATGGCCCTGGTGCCGGAAGACCAGCGCAACCATCCTGCCTATCGTCACGCCGAGATCTACGCCAGCAGCGCCCTGGTCAACCTGTTCCATCTCATCTATCGCAACAAGCCCTACGAAGGACATTACAAAGACTACGAGTTCAGCCTCGACAGCATGCGCCAGCACTGGAATGCCGGTATGGACGACATGCAATGCACCCTGGCCGAGCCGACCTGGTTCGAACGGCCGAGTGCCGAACATCCTTTTATTACCCACGACGTCCACTGCGAAGATTGATCAATCAGGAAACACCATGAGTCTCAAGGCAGCATTTATCGGGCTCGGCGCCATGGGCACGCCGATGGCAGGGCATCTGAAGGCACACGGCTTGCTTCATGCCGTGTCGAGTCGCACGAAGGCCAATGCCGATGCCGTGGCGAAGGAACTCGGCGTAGCCGCGCCGCCGCTGGCCGAGCTGGCGGCGCAATGCGACGTGATCGCCCTGTGCGTCACCGCGGATGCCGACGTGCTGGGCACGGTCGACGCACTCGCGCCGCACCTCAGGAAGGGCGCGATCGTGGTGGACCACTCCACGGTCGCACCGGATACCGCCAAGCAGGCGGCCGCGCGCCTGTCCGCGGTCAGTGCGTACTTCCTCGATGCACCGGTATCCGGTGGTGTCGAAGGCGCGAAGAGCGGCAAGCTATCGGTGATGGTAGGCGGCGATGCCGACGTGCTCGAACGTGCACGCCCCGTACTGGAAGCGTATGCGCTGCGCATTACACATCTAGGTGCCGTCGGTGCCGGCCAGGCCACCAAGGCTGTGAACCAGGTGCTGGTGGCGGGTATTGCGCAAGGCGTGTGCGAAGGTCTCGCACTCGGTGAAGCGCTGGGCCTCGATCCCGAGCGCTTGCTGCCCACGCTGGGTGCTGGCGCGGCCGGCAACTGGTTCCTCGAAAAGCGTGGCGCCACCATGCTGCGCGACGAATTCAGCGTGGGCTTCAAATTGGGCCTGCTGCACAAGGATCTGGGCATCGTGCGCCAGATTGCCGAAAGTGCCGGCACCAGCCGCAACGTGATCGAGCGCTCACTCGCCGACTATGCCGAGCTGATGAGCCAGGGCTACGGTGACGAAGACATCTCGGCGTTGATTCGGCTCAAGCGCAAGCGCTGATTCCTGCCCAGCGAGAAGTAAAAAAAGGCCGTGTCTCGCGACACGGCCTTTTCGGCTTCACTGAGCGCGGAAAGCGTCTTACCTGCCTTCCTTCAACGCAATCGCATTAATGCCGGCCGACGCGAGACGCTGTTTGGCGGTCTCCAGTTCGGTGGCCGAATGGAACGGGCCCAGGCGCACGCGGTTGTAGGTCTGGCCGTTGACGCTGACGGAAGCGACATTGGCGACGAAACCTTGCATGGCGAGCTTGGCCTTGAGCGTCTCGGCGTCAGCCGGGCTCGGGAAGGCGCCGACCTGCAGCAGGTAACCTCCCGCACCCGGTGCCGGGGGCGGCGCTTTCACGGCAGCCTCGGGGGCGGCGGTAACGGCCTCGGCGACCGCGACCGGTGCATTCGCCGGTTTCTGCACGGTGGCCTGCTGCTGGGCAGCGCTCTGGGCCGCCTGCTGGGCCTGTTGCTTCTGCTGCTGCTCGGCCTTGGCCTGGGCGCTGATCACGGCGTCGGGAATACGAACTTCCTTTTCCGACAGCACGGAGTAGAAGTCGTACTGAGGCTTCTTCGGCGCCGGGGAGTTGTCGGTGGCCGAGGTGGATTCCGAGGCCGCGGCACCGGCGTCGCTACCGCGCTGGGCGGTGGCCTGGGGATTGGGTTGCGGGCCATCGTTGGGGCGCGGCGCCATCGGCAGATGGCCACTCGCCACGAACATCAGCACGGCACCGATCAGGATGCCGATGACGGCCCAACCCCAGCCCGGCATGCCACCGCTGTTATTGCGGACGGCCTGGCGACCTTTGCCCTTGCGTGCTGCCATTTACATCTTCTCCGGGGCGCTGAGGCCCAGCAAATCAAGACCGTTTCGTATGACCTGGCGCGTGGTGACGGCGAGCGTGATACGCGCGTTGCGCAGTTCCGCATCATCCACGATCCATTTGTGCTCGTGATAATAACTATGCAGGGCGCCAGCGAGCTCGCGCAGATATTGCGCGATCAGGTGAGGTTCCAGATTGCCGGCGGCGGCGTCGACCACTTCCGGGTAGCGTGACAGCTCGGTCAACAGCGCCTGCTCGTGCTCGCTGTCCAGTCGTGCGAGCTGCTTGATGCCGGCAAGCGTGTCGACCGCCGGCAGGCCGCGCTCGGCCAGTTCCTCCAGCACGCGGCATACGCGGGCATGGGCGTACTGGATGTAGTAGACCGGATTGTCGTTGCTTTGCGAGCGCGCCAGGTCGATGTCGAATACCAGCTGCGAGTCGGCCTTGCGCGAGATGAGGAAGTAGCGCGTCGCATCGCGGCCGGCTTCTTCGATCAGGTCGCGCAGGGTGAGGTAGCTGCCGGCGCGCTTGGACAGCTTCACTTCCTCGCCGCCACGCATCACCGTCACCATCTGGTACAGCACGTAATGCGGCCAGCCCTTCGGGATCCCGACATCCAGCGCCTGCAGGCCCGCCTTTACGCGGGCCAGCGAGCCATGGTGATCCGAGCCCAGCACGGTGACGGCGTTCTCGTAGCCACGCTGCCACTTGGACAGGTGATAGGCCACGTCCGGCACGAAGTAGGTATAGGTGCCGTCGGACTTGCGCATGACGCGGTCTTTGTCGTCATTGAAGTCGGTCGAGCGCAGCCACAGCGCACCGCCTTCCTCGTAGGTGTGACCGTGGGCGACCAGCTCGCGCACGGTCTCTTCCACCTTGCCGTCGGTGTAGAGCGAGGATTCCAGGAAGTACACGTCGAAGCCGACGCCGAAGGCCTTGAGGTCGAGGTCCTGCTCATGGCGCAGCGCGGCCACGGCGAACTGGCGGATCGCTTCGAGATTCTCAGGATCCTTGGCGCCAGTCACGGCATGGCCATCAGCCACCACCGATTCGCCGGCGAGATAAGCCTTGGCCACGTCAGCGATGTAGTCGCCGCGGTAACCGTCCTCGGGCCAGCCCGCATCGTCCGGCGCGAGGCCGCGCGCGCGCGCCTGCGTCGAGACGGCCAGGTTCTGGATCTGCACGCCGGCGTCGTTGTAATAGAACTCGCGCTTCACCTTCCAGCCGGTGGCTTCGAGCAGGCGGCTCAGGCAGTCGCCCAGCACCGCGTTGCGGCCGTGGCCGACATGCAGCGGGCCGGTGGGGTTGGCCGAGACGAACTCGACGCCCACCGTCTTGCCGTCGCCGCTGGTGCTGCGGCCGTAGGCGTCGCCCTCGGCCATGATGCGGCGAACTTCCTCGTGATAGGCGGCAGGCGCCAGGAAGAAGTTGATGAAGCCCGGGCCGGCGATCTCTACCTTTTCCACCAGCGTATTGGCGGGCAGGGCGGCTACCAGCTTCTCGGCCAGCTCGCGCGGTTTGGCGCGCGCCGGCTTGGCCAGCAACATGGCGGCATTGGCAGCGAAATCGCCGTGCTCGCGGCTGCGGGCGCGTTCGATCACGAAGTTGGGCACGTCGAGATCCGCGGGCAGGGTGGCATCGTTCTGCAGGGTATGGATAGCCTGCAGCAGCAGTTCGCGCAGCTGTTCTTTCACGGCATTAGTCGGGCGACGGTGGAACCGTCAATCCTATCAGACCCGCGCCCCCGGGACCGGTCTGCAAGGGCTTTCCGCCATGCTGCGCTGCGAGCGGGCAACCTGTGGATAAGTCTGTGAGGAAGATTCCAGCACGCTTCGGCGATGCCGCCTATTTTCCGGCTGAAATTGCAGTGTAATGAAAAATAGTCAACGATTTCCGTAAATTGCGAGATACATTTGAGGGGTGTGGCATGAGTGGACCGGAAAGGGCCGTCCGCGGCCAAATGTGCATAAGTTGCGGAGCGCACCCTGTAGGCAGGTAGCCAGCACCGCGTCATGGGCCTGTCATGCGGCACTGCCACACTGATCCTGTTCCCGCTGACACCTCCCCGTTGGTGTGAACAGGGAGATCGCCGTTCCTCTCCTTTCTCCCCACAAGACGGTTACACGGCGCGGCCTCCCCCGCGCCGTTGTTCTTTTTGGCGCCGTCAAAGCAGGCCGAGTGCCGCCATGGATGCCGGTTCACCGCTGCCAATCACCAGATGATCAAGTACGCGCACATCGACCAATTGCAGCGCATCGCGCAGCTCGCGGGTGATCGCGCGATCGGCGGCGCTGGGTTCGGCCACGCCCGAGGGATGGTTGTGCGCGAAGATCACGGCGGACGCGTTATGGCGCAGGCAGGCGCGGACGACCTCGCGCGGATGCACGCTGGCACCATCAATCGTGCCGCGAAACAGTTCCTCGAACGCCAGCACGCGGTGCCGGTTGTCGAGATAGAGGCAGCCAAACACTTCATAGGGCAGGTGGCGTAGGCGGGCACGCAGGTAGTTGCCGCTGTCGCGAGGGTTGCCCAGGCTGGGACGCTCGGCCAGTTGTTCGGCCAGCGAACGGCGCGCCAGTTCGAGCGCGGCGATAAGGCGCGCCCGCTTGGCCGGGCCGATGCCGCGCAGTTTCATCGCGCCGCCGGGGTCGCCGAGCAGCGCGCTGAGGCCCCCACTGTTACCCAGCAGCTCTCGCCCCAGTGCAATGGCGTCCTTGCCGGGGATGCCGTTGCCCAGCAGCACGGCGATCAATTCGGCATCGGACAACGCATCGCAGCCGCGCGCCAACAGCTTCTCGCGGGGACGTTCCTGTGCCGGCCATTCACGAATGCTCATACACGCAGCCTGACGGCAGGGTTCATCAGAGCCCATCGGGGTCGCGCCGCGCCGCGTGTCGGAAGCACCGCCGGGGTCGAGTGGGCACTGGCTGGCGGTGAACAGGCTCTTAAACGTTGGCGATCGGCGGCAGGCGTGCCACAAACTCGGCTGCGAGCCAGTCGACGAACACCCGCACCCGTGGCGATAGCTGGCGATTCTGGGGATAGAGCACATAGACCGGCGACGATGAGGGCGGAAAGTCCGGCAGTACATCAATGAGGGTGCCGCTGGCGAAATCCTCCTGGAGGCGGTAGCGCGGCACCTGGATCAGGCCCAGGCCCAGCCGCGCCATGGCGACATAGGTCTCCGCACCCACGACGCTGGTCGTGACCGGCAGGGTGAGCTGTCGTAGCGCCCCGTTTACCAGGAACTCCAGCGGCATCACGCTGCCGGTAGCGGATGAGACGAAGCCGATCATGCGGTGGCCCGCGAGATCGTCGGGCGACTGCGGTAGGCCGTGGCGTTCGAGATACCCAGGACTGGCGCAGGTGGCCTCTTCCAGCAAGGCGACTTGGCGGCCGACCATGCTGCTGTCGGAAGGCTTGCCGACACGCAAGACGCAGTCGACGCCTTCGCGCACGAGATCGACATAGCGGTCGCCTTCGCCGATGCGCAGCTGGATCTCGGGGTAGCGATCCAGGAAGCCGGGCAGGCCGGGGAGCATGAAGTGGCGGGCCAGCGTGCCCTGTACGTGTACGCGCAGCAGACCGCTCGGCTTCGCGCCGGTGAAGGCGGCTTCGGCTTCTTCGATCTCGGCAAGAATGGCCAGACAACGCTGGTAATAAGCCTCACCATCCAGCGTGGGGCGAACCTGGCGCGTGGTGCGTTCCAGCAGCCGCGCCCCCAGGCGCGCCTCCAGCCGCTTTACGACCTCGGTCACGGTGGAGCGCGGCAGCTCCAGATCGTGCGCCGCCAGCGTAAAGCTGCGACGTTCCACGATCCGCGCAAACAAACGCATGGCATCGACTTTGTCCATAGTTTGTTCCCGTTATCCGAATGATGAAGGCGGATTTCGGCAGATTATCCGTCAAACAGAAAAGTCCATCCTCTCACCACCGGCAAATCGTCGGTCCCTTCAGAGGATGCTTCCCATGTCTGCCAACACTCCCAAAGTCGCCCTGGTCACCGGTGGTTCCCGCGGTATCGGTGCCGCTATCGCTGAACGCCTGGCTCGCGATGGCTTCATCGTGGTGATCAACTACGCCGGCGACGTAGCCGCCGCCGAGACGCTGGCCCGCAAGATCGAGGCCACTGGTGGCCGTGCGCTCACTGCGCAGGCGGATATCGCTGACCCAGCGGCCGTAGGTCGTTTGTTCGACGCGGCTGAGGCAGCTTTTGGCCAGGTCGACGTGCTGGTCAACAACGCCGGCATGATGCAGCTGGCTGCCGTGGCCGACACCGACGACGACGTGTTCGATCGCACCATCGCGGTCAACCTGAAGGGCACCTTCAACACTCTGCGCGAAGCCGGCAAACGCCTTGCCCAGGACGGCCGCATCATCAATTTCTCCACCAGCATCGTAGGCACCTACCTGCCCACTTATGGCGTCTACGCGGCGACCAAGGCGGCGGTGGAAGCGCTGACCCATGTGATGTCGAAGGAGCTGCGTGGCCGCAACATCACCGTAAATGCGGTGGCGCCGGGCCCCACCGCCACCGATCTGTTCCTCAAGGGCAAGTCGCCCGAACTGGTCGCGCAGATGGCGAAGGCGGCTCCCCTCGAACGCCTGGGCCAACCCGACGACATCGCCAACGTGGTGGCCTTCCTCGCGGGTCCCGATGGCAGCTGGGTGAACGGCCAGGTGCTGCGTGCCAATGGCGGCCTCATCTGAATCTTCCTTTCTGGCATCGCCCAAGGGGCGAGTCACTTTCCAAGGACACATCATCATGAAAAACATCATCGTCATCACGGGCGCGTCGAGTGGCTTCGGCCTGATGAGCGCACGCGCGCTGGCGCATGCAGGCCACACGGTCTATGCGGGCATGCGCGAAACCCGGGGACGCAACGCGGCGCGCGTGGCCGAGATGCAGCAATACACCCATGAACACGGCATCGATCTGCGCGCCATCGAGATGGATGTGGCTGCGCAGGCATCGGTCGATGCCGCCATTGGCCAGATCGTTGCCGAGCACGGCCGCCTCGACGTGGTCGTGCACAACGCCGGCCACATGTCGTACGGGCCGGCCGAGGCGTTCACGCCGGAGCAGTTTGCCGAACTGTATGACGTCAACGTGCTGAGCACGCAGCGAGTCAATCGCGCGGCCTTGCCGCAGCTGCGCAAGCAAGGCCGGGGCCTGGTTGTATGGGTGTCGTCCAGCAGCGTTCGCGGCGGTACGCCGCCCTATCTGGCGCCGTACTTCGCCGCCAAGGCGGGTATGGATTCGCTGGCGGTGAGCTATGCGGGCGAGCTGGCGCGCTGGGGCGTCGAAACGTCCATCGTCGTGCCCGGCGCCTTCACCCAGGGCACCAATCACTTCGCCCATGCCGGCTCACCGGCCGATACCGAGGTGGCGCAGGCCTATGCCAGCGGACCGACGGCTGATTTCGGCGAGGTGGCCTTCAAGGGGTTGGCGGCGCTGGAGCCGGCCGATGCGGACCCACAGGCGGTAGCGGACGCGATTGTCGCCGTGGTTGATGCACCGTTCGGCAAGCGGCCTTTCCGTGTGCACATCGATCCGTCACAGGACGGGGCAGAGATCGTCAACGGCGTGGCTGATCGGGTAAGGGCGGAACTGCTTCGCCGCATCGGGCTGGAGGACATCCTCAGGCCACGCGAGTTGGGGTGATTCGAGGTCGGTGATCATCCAGCGTTCAGCGATTCTTTCAAGCTGCTTTGGCTGATCGATGACTGGGTGTGACATCGCCAAGGAAAGCTGACGATTCCGGTAAGCTACCCACCTAACCGGTTGTCAGGCGCTAACACCATGAGTCTTGCCCAACGCCGCGTCCTGCTGGGCGTATCCGGCGGAATCGCTGCTTACAAGTCCTGCGAGCTGGTCCGCCGTATGCGCGACCTCGGCGCCGAGGTTCGCGTGGTGATGACCGAGGGTGCTACGCATTTTGTCAGCGCCACGACGTTCCAGGCGCTGTCTGGCCAACCGGTACGGATGAGCCTGTGGGACGCCGAGGCCGAAGCGGCCATGGGCCATATCGAGCTGGCGCGCTGGGCCGAGCGCATCCTGATCGCCCCAGCCAGCGCCGACCTGATCGCCCGGCTTGCGCACGGGATGGCCGACGATCTACTCACCACGGTGTGCCTGGCCAGCGCAGCGCCCGTCTACGTGGCGCCGGCGATGAACCAGCAGATGTGGGCGCACCCGGCGGTGCAGGCCAATATCGATACCTTGCGCCAGCGCGGCGTGCGCATGCTGGGTCCCGCCTCGGGCGACCAGGCCTGTGGCGATATCGGTTCGGGTCGCATGCTGGAACCGCTGGGATTGCGCGCCGCGATCGTGGCGTCGTTTGGCCACGCCGCGCTGCGCGGATTGAATGTCGTGGTGAGCGCCGGCCCGACCTACGAAGACATCGATCCGGTCCGTTTCATTGGTAACCGCAGTTCCGGTCAGATGGGTTTTGCGATCGCCGAGTCTGCCGTACAGGCGGGTGCCAACGTGACCCTTGTGGCTGGCCCGGTGAGTTTGCCCACACCGCAAGGCGTGGCACGCCGCGTCGACGTACGAAGCGCCGCGCAGATGCGCGATGCGGTGGTGGCTGCGTCCGCGCAAGCGGACATCTATATCGGAGCCGCCGCGGTGGGCGATTACCGCCCTGCGAGCGTGGCCAGCCAAAAGATCAAGAAGCATGACGGTGCGGCGCTGGTACTCCATCTCGCCGAGAATCCGGACATTCTCGCCACCCTCGCCGCACAAACCGTGCGCCCCTTCTTGGTTGGATTCGCCGCTGAGACGCATGATGTGGAGCAATACGCGCGCGACAAACTGCAGCGCAAAGGACTGGACATGATTGCCGCCAACCAGGTCGGTGGCGGCCTCGGCTTCGAGGCTGCCGACAATGCATTGACCCTTTACTGGCCCGAAGGTGTCGCCGAACTGGGGCGAACCTCCAAGACGGAGCTAGCGCATCAGCTGGTGGCCAAGGTGGCCGAACGCTACCGGGCGGTGCGCGCATGAGGGGCGGGCAGGGGATTGAAGTCGAGCTGAAAATTCTCGATGCGCGCCTTGGCGATGTCATTCCGTTACCGGAGCCGGCGACCGCCGGAAGCGCGGGGATGGATTTACGTGCCGCCATCGAGGCGCCACTGACCCTGCAGCCGGGCGAGAGCGCCCTGTTACCGAGTGGCATGGCAATTCATATCGGCGATCCGGGCTGGTGCGCCTTGATCGTGCCGCGGTCGGGTCTGGGCCATAAACATGGGCTGGTGATGGGCAACCTGGTCGGCGTGATCGATGCCGACTACCAGGGCCCGCTAATGATTTCGTGCTGGAACCGCGGCACCCAGCCGTACACCATCGCCGTGGGTGATCGCATTGCGCAGTTGTTGCTGGTGCCGGTGGGGCAGGCAAGGTTGAACGTGGTGCAGGAGTTTGCGCCGTCGCAGCGGGGCGAGGGCGGTTTCGGTTCGACCGGAGTTAACTAGGCCCGCCATCCGGGTGCCGAGGGCGCCCGTGATGTCGAGTGGCCAGACAACCTGCTTGGGGACAGGGCATGGCAACAATCAGCACGCGCGGGCGATCATTCGCCGGAACCATCGAGTGGCGGCGCTTGCTGCCGCTGGGGCTGGGCACCTTACTGCTGCTGATCGGACTGTTCTGCCTCTGGCAGACCTGGCTGATCGCTGGCGAAAGCAGCGCCATCGAGCGGGTTCACGCTGCCCAGAAGCAGGTAGCTCAATCGCTGGCCGCAGAGATCGCCAGCGAGCGCGGTCGTGTCCAGGCGGTGATCGACGCCGCCGACACAGCTGGCCTGATTGCCGACCCTGCCGAAGCGGGCGCCACCCTACGTCAGCAAATCCCGCAGGCGCTCGCGCTGAATGTCTATAGCGGCGGTCTCGACGAAGTCATTCACGCCAACTACCGCGTCTTCGGCTATGGCAAAGCCGCCCAGCTGATGGCAGCGCAAACCGCTGACGGTGCCACGCTGGCGCAAACCGTTGCCGGTGGCCCGAACGAACGCCGCCTGACCTTGGTGCTGCCGGTCGGCCAAGCTCGGCACCCGCGGGCCTGGGTATGGGTGGAACTGCCGTTCGGGTCCCTGCAACAGCGTTTCGATTCCATTCCGCCAGCAGGCGGCAGACTGGAACTCCGGCAGGGTGACGATCGCGGCGACATGCGGTTGTTGGCGTCCGGCGACCCTTCGGCGGAGCGCGAGCCCAACCGCAGTGAACCGGTGGCCGGCAGCACCTTGAGCGTGGTCGCTGCGTTGCCGGGCGCGTACATCGTGATGCCGAAAGTGTGGCCGCTGACGGCGTTACTGGGCCTGCTCGCTCTCGGCGGCGGGCTATATCTGTTCTGGCTGCGCAGTCACCCGCGTCGCCAGCGTGCCATGCAAGTTGAGGAACCTGTTTTGTCCGACATGATTGAAAGCACCCCGGAGCCGGCGAAGCTCGATGCTCCCCGCGCCACCAAGTCCGAGCCTGCAGCGCCAGTCACGGTGACGGTCGATCCCACCATCTTCCGCGCGTATGACGTGCGCGGTGTCGTGGGTACCTCGTTGACCAAGGACGTGGCTCGCCTGCTCGGTCAGGCAATCGGCACGGTCATGCGCGAAAAGGGGCTGCCGGAGATCGTGGTGGGTCGTGACGGTCGCCTTTCCGGCCCGGAACTGGCCGGCGCCTTGTCGGACGGACTGCGCATGGCCGGCATCGATGTGATCGATATCGGAGCCGTGCCGACGCCGGTGGTCTATTACGCCGCGTACCGTTTCAACACGGGCTCCGGCGTGGCGGTTACCGGCAGCCACAACCCGCCCGATTACAACGGCTTCAAGATCGTCGTGGGGGGAGAGACGTTATCCGAAGGCGCCATCCAGGATCTTTACCGCCGGATCGCCGCGAACGCGCTCGAACGCGACGGCAAGGGCAATCTGCGACATGTCGATGTGCTGCCTGACTACATCGAGCGGATTACGTCCGATGTGCAGGCCGAGCGTCGCCTGAAGATCGTGGTCGATAGCGGCAATGGCATCGCGGGCGCCGTCGCACCCCAGGTGCTCGAAGGCATCGGTTGCGATGTGATTCCGCTTTACTGCGATGTCGATGGCACCTTCCCGAACCATCATCCCGATCCGTCCGATCCACACAATCTGGAAGACCTGATCTTCGCGGTGAAGGAGACAGGTGCCGACCTGGGCGTGGCCTTCGACGGCGATGGCGATCGCTTGGGCGTGGTCACCAAGGAAGGCGAAATCATCTTCCCCGATCGCACGCTGATGCTGTTTGCGCGTGATGTGTTGTCGCGCCAACCCGGCGCTACCGTCATCTACGACGTCAAGTGCACCGGCCACCTGAAGGGCGAAATCCTCGACGCCGGCGGCAGCCCGCTGATGTGGCGCACCGGCCACTCGCTGATCAAGGCCAAGATGCGCGAGACCGGCGCTGAACTGGCCGGCGAAATGAGTGGCCACTTCTTCTTCAAGGAGCGCTGGTACGGCTTCGACGACGGCATCTACGCGGGCGCGCGTCTGCTGGAAATTATTTCGGGTGATCCGGAAGAGCGCACGCCCGAAGAAATCTTCGCCACCTGTCCGAAGGGAGTCTCCACCCCGGAACTCAAGGTAGAAATGATCGAGGGCGAGCACTACCGCTTTATCGAGAAGTTTCGCCAGCGTGCGACGTTTGGCGATGCCACCCTCACCACCATCGACGGTGTGCGAGCCGACTGGCAGGATGGCTGGGGCCTGGTTCGTGCGTCCAACACCACGCCGATCCTGGTGCTGCGTTTCGACGCGGATAACGCGGCTGCGCTGGCGCGCATCCAGAACGTGTTCCGTCAGCAGTTGCTGGCCACAGACCCATCGCTGAAGCTGCCGTTCTAACGCGCAGATTGGGGGCGGGTAACGGACACGCCCCCAAGCCATTCCGGCTTCTACCCCTGCGACTTGTCGTGCGCCGCCTTCACATCACGGTAGTGCTGAAGGTCCTGCGCATTCTTCTGCTCCGCAGCGTCACGGGCATTCTGCTGGCGCTCGAGGGTATTGCGCTGGCCAGCCACGATATTGCGCTGCTTGCTGATGCCATCGTTGAGGGACTTCGGCACCGGCTGCTTGGCGCGTTCCAGATCGCCGGCGCGCGTCAGCAGATCCGCAAGCGCCTTCTCCTGGCTACGCAGATTGACGCGCGTGGTGTTGATCTGCTGGTCGATGTTGCCCAGGCTCTGCTGTTGCGAATCCTTGTACGCAGCTTCGGTCGGATAGGCTGCGAGCATCTGCGAGTCCCCGCGGGTGCGCTCCTCCGCCGCGTGCTGCTGGGCTGCCTGCTGCTCGGCCTGCTTCTGGGCCGCGGCGCGCTCTTCCGGACTGAGCTGGCGATCAACGTGCTGGATGACCAAGCCGCGATCATTCACCAGCTCGTAGCCGTATTTCAGCGCATCGGATGAAAGGCTGTCACTGTAATGCGGCAAGCCGCTGGCATCACGCCAGCGATAGCGGATGCCGCCATGACTGCTGTTTTGTGCCTGCGCGTGCAGGCCGGCTGCCAGCGCGAGCATCGCGATGGCAAAAACTGTTTTACGCATGAAGTTCCCCCTTGTCGGCGGAAGTATAGCCGGCGTACGGCGTCGGCCATGACCTTGCCACGCCACCTCGATCGCTGGTGTGACTAACGTCGCCAACGTGTTGCACCATGGTCAGCCGTTGACGCCGTAGCGCTCGCGATACGACACCAGCCGCGCGTGCTCCGTGGCCAGTTCAGGGCGCTCGCCCGCATAAGCCAACACATCGCCGAGGCTGGTGATGGCGATGACCGGGATGCCGAATTCGGCGGTGACTTCCTGGGCTGCAGACAGCTCACCCTGGCCGCGCTCCTGGCGATCCAGTGCGATCAGCACGCCGGCCGGCGTGGCGCCGTGGGCGCGGATCAGCGCCAGCGATTCGCGCACGGCCGTACCGGCTGTCATCACGTCGTCAACGATCAGCACGCGGCCCTTGAGCGGTGCACCGACCAGCACACCGCCCTCGCCGTGGTCCTTGGCTTCCTTGCGGTTATACGCCCAGGGCAGATCGCGGCGGTGTTGGTCAGCCAGGGCGATGGCCGTAGCAGCGGCCAGCGCGATGCCCTTGTAGGCCGGGCCAAACAGCATGTCGACTTCGATGCCTGAGTTCACGATTGCCGCCGCATACGCGCGACCGAGCTGCGCCAGCGCGGCACCGGAATCGATCCGGCCCATATTGAAGAAGTAAGGACTCTGGCGCCCGGATTTGAGCGTGAATTCGCCGAAGCGCAGCACGTCGCGCTGCAGGGTGAGGTCGATGAAGTCGCGCTGGTAATCGTGCACGGCAAGGCTCTCTCAATGGTTTGTCAGACGGGCAGGGCGCGCACCAGCAGGTGTTGCGGCCCGGAACGCCCGCCATGGTACAGCTCGCCAGTGTCCACGAAGCCGGCGCGCCGATAAAGCGCCAGGCCGACGGCATTGCGGCTATTCACGGTCAGCGCCAGGTCCCGCGCCGTGGGATGCCGTACGGCGAGGTCGCCGAATATCGCCGCAAGCGCAAGCGCGCCGAATCCGCGACCCTGCCACCGGTGGTCGATGAAGAACGCGCGCAAGCCCAGCGTGGGGCGAACGAAATCACGTCCGACCAGACAGCGCGCCTGGGTCTCGATGCGGTAGTAGCCGATTGGCGTGTCGCCGCACAGGATAGCCATGGGCTCGCTGCCGTCGCAGCTTTCAGCGTCGGCCAGCAGGTCCGCGATAGGCCCCACGAAATCTCGCTGGGCTTCATGAATTCGCAGGCCAAGTACCGCCTGGCGAAGCGCCGCCTCGACTGGCGCGACGCGGATATCGGGCTCGTTATGCATGGTTGGTATGATGGCGCATCACCCAGGAGCCCGCATGCGCATCATCAGCCTCAACGCCAATGGCATTCGTTCGGCCGCCAACAAAGGCGTGTTCGAGTGGTTGCGCAAGCAGAACGCGGACGTGGTCTGCCTGCAGGAGACCAAGGCGCAGGAAGAGCAGCTCAGCGATCCGATGTTCCGCCCCGATGGCCACCATTGCTTCTATCGGGATGCCACCAGCAAAAAGGGCTACAGCGGCGTGGCGATCTACGCGAAGCGTGAGCCCGATAAGGTGCTTACCGAGCTTGGATGGGACGAGTTCGACAACGAGGGCCGTTACATCGAGGCGCGTTTCGGCAACCTCTCCGTGGTGTCGCTGTATTTTCCGTCGGGTTCCTCCGGTGATGAACGCCAGCAGTTCAAGTTCAAGGCCATGGAGTGGATCACGCCGATCTTCGACAAGTGGCTCAAGAGTGGTCGCGACTACATCATTGGCGGCGACTGGAACATCGTCCACACCAAGAACGACATCAAGAACTGGTCTTCCAACCAGAAGAACTCGGGTTGTCTGCCCGAGGAGCGCGCCTGGCTCGACCTGCTGTTCCAGCAGCGCGGCTGGGTGGACAGTTTTCGCGCCATCAAGCCGGACGCGGTGGAATACACCTGGTGGTCCAATCGTGGCCAGGCCCGCGCGAACAATGTGGGGTGGCGCATCGACTACCAGGTGGTGTCCCCATCCTTGCGCGCACGACTGAATGACTGCTCGATCTATCGCGACGAGCGCTTCTCCGACCACGCACCTTATACGGTCGACTATGCCGACTGAGGCGCCTGCGGCGCCGCCTGTCGCCAAGCCAGCCAGGATTTCAGCGTGGGCCGCTTTCACGCAGCCCTCGGCCTGGACGATGTTCCTGCTCGGGTTTTCCTCGGGGCTGCCGTTTCTGTTGGTGGCCGGCACCTTGGCCTATTGGCTCAAGGAACAGGGCATCGAACTGAAAGACATCACGATGATCGCCAGCGCGGGCATGACCTACGCGTTCAAGTTCCTGTGGGCGCCGTTGCTCGATCACTGGCGCCTGCCGGGTTTCGGTCGCCTGGGCCAGCGCCGTGGGTGGCTGCTGTTTGCCCAGCTCGGCGTGGCTGTAGGTCTGGTTGCCATGGCATTGCTGACCCCGAACCAATTGGTGCCGTTCGTGGCGGCGACCCTGGTGGTGGCGTTCTTCGGTGCGACCCAGGACATTGCCGTCGATGCGTATCGTATCGAGATAGCCCCGACATCTGCGCAGGGTGCGCTGGTTGCCACCTATTCGCTCGGTTATCGCATCGCGCTGATTCTGGCCGGCGCGGTGGCGCTGATTCTGGCTGATCACGTGTCGTGGACCGTCGTCTATCTGATCCTCGCCGCAGCCATGGCCTTGCCCGTGGCCACGACCCTGATGGCTGCAGAGCCTGACGTGTTGCGTCTAAGGCCGCCGAGCTGGCGCGCGGCCATGCGCGAAAGCGTGGTCGATCCCTTCGCCGATTTCTTCCGTCGTTACGGGTGGCATCTGGCCGGGGTGACCCTGCTGTTCATTCTGCTGTTCAAGATTCCCGAGCAGGCAACCGTTGGCGGCGTCATGAGCCCGTTTTATCGCGACATGGGCTTCACCAAAACGCAGATCGGTGCAATCACCAAAATCTACGGCATCTGGATCGGTATCGCCGGCGTTTTTGTCGGCGGTGCGGCGGTGGCGCGCTGGGGCGCATGGCGCACGCTGGGGGCGTCCATTGTGCTGGCGGGGATAAGCAACTTGCTGTACCTCTGGCTGCTCGTCCATCCCGGCAATCTGCTGGTGCTCACCCTGGTGATCTCGGGAGAGAACTTCACCCTGGGAGTGCTCGGCCCGCCGACCGTGGCGTTCCTGTCGTCCCTGGTCAGTCGCCAGCACACGGCGACCCAATACGCTCTGCTCAGCTCCATGGTGAATCTGCCCGGCAAGCTCTTGGGCTTTTTTGCCGGCGGTATCGCGACAGCCACGGGCTACGGCGGCTATTTCATCCTTACCGTGGTATCGATCGTTCCGGCCAGCCTGCTGTTTCTGTACCTGTGGCCGCGCTTCGGTCGTACGGAATCACCCGACGCCACCGAGCTGGTCCACTGAAGTCGACCTGTAAATCAGCCAAGCGATCGATATTCCCGGAGATTCTTCTGTGCCAAGATAATCATCACAGGGGGCTTGTGACCGGGAGTGAAGTCCGTGCCGGACCTCGTCATACGCCATATCGACAATTCCATGGCCGAGCGCATCAAGGCGCTGGCCAAGGAACGACAGTGGTCGATCAATGACGTCGTGCTCTATGCACTGCGGCATGGCCTCGGCTTGGCCTCGTCCAACCTGTTCGCCGAAACCATGCTCGACCCGGGCGACCTCACCACGCTGAGTGGCCAATGGGACGCCAAGGAGCGCGCCGCGTTCATGGAAGCGATGCAAGCACTTTCGCGCACGCCGGCTACCCAGCTCGCACCAGGTAACCGCACGCTGGGCGATAGTGACTAGGGCGGAGCGGGGTAGATTGCGCCGAGCACGCGGGGACCGCGCGCGCCGGTGACGGCAGGCAGGTTACCGGGCAGGCCAAGCAATCGCTGGCGCGCCAACCAGGCAAATGCCGTCGCTTCCAGATAGTCCGGGTCGATCCCATGCTCGGCTGTACTAGCGAGCGCACAGGGAGCCAGCAGCTCGCGCAGTCGACGCATCAGTACCCCGTTGTGCACGCCGCCACCGCAGGCGATCACTTCGATCGCATCCGCGGCGTGGCGCGAAATAGCATCCGCGACGCTGCGTGCGGACAGCTCAAGCAGCGTCGCCTGCACGTCGGCAGGCGGCAGCGCGACCAGGCGCGAGTGTGTGTCGAGCCAGGCCAGGTGGAAATGCTCGCGCCCGGTACTCTTCGGCGGTGGCAGTGCAAAGTACGGATCGGTCAGCAAACTGGCCAGCAGCGTCTCGTCCACCAGGCCGGAGGCGGCAAAACTGCCGTTCGCGTCGAAGGGCACACCGAGGTGACGCAGACACCAGGCATCCATCAAGCCATTCGCCGGGCCGGTGTCGAAGCCAACGACGCTGCCGTCCGCACCGAGTACGGTGATATTGGCGATGCCGCCAAGGTTGAGGACGACTCGCGTGTGATGGGTGTGCGCCAGCAACATGGCGTGCACCGCGGGAAGCAGTGGTGCACCCTGGCCACCAGCGGCAACGTCGGCACGGCGGAAATCGGCCACCACATCGATGCCACAGCGCTCGGCAATCACCGAGGGATCGCCGACCTGCAAGGTGAACGGGTGTTCGCCGGAAGGTCGGTGGCGCAGGGTCTGGCCGTGCGAGCCAATCGCGCGTACGGCTGATCGAATGCCCTCATTGCGCGCCAATAGCTGTGCGGCTGCATCCGCAAAGCACCGGCCAATGGCCACGTCGAGACGACCGTAGGCATCGAGGTCGAGGCGCGCTTCGTCCTGCGCAATGGCGAGAATGTGCGAGCGCAACGCCTCCGGCCACGGATGCGTCAGCGCATCCACCAATTGTGGTGTGTCGTTTTCGAAGCGGACCAGCGCGGCGTCAATGCCGTCGGCGCTGGTGCCCGAGATCAGGCCGAGGTAAAGCGCCGAAGCATCGCTCACGGCTCAGTCGTCGTTGCGCTTGTTGCCGCTGGCGCGGGCGAGCTTGATATTGGCGTCCAGGGTCTTCAGGCGGGCCAGCTGCGGCTGCACCACCTGGGCCCTGAACTTCGCCAGTTGTACGCCCGGCAACGGTTCGGGCTTGGGCAGCGTCACCTTCTGCGGATCGCGCTGCACATTGTTGACACGGAATTCATAGTGCAAATGCGGACCGGTGGCGAGACCGGTCATGCCGACATAGCCGATCACCGAACCCTGGCTCACGCGTTGGCCGACCTTTTCGTCGGCGAACTTGGACATGTGGCCATAGGCGGTGCTGATGCTGCCGTCGTGCTGGATGATCACAAAGTTGCCGTAACCGTTCATCCAGCCCTTGAACTTGACGACACCATCGCCCGCGGCATGGATCGGCGTACCGGTCGGTGCGGCGTAATCCACGCCCTGGTGCGCGCGCATCAGGCCGAGAATCGGATGCATGCGGGCTGCGCTGAACTGCGAGGAGATGCGGGTGAAGTCCACCGGAATGCGCAGGAACGACTTCTGGATCGGGCGACCGTCCTCGCTGAACCAGCCGTAGCTGCCGTCGTCCTTTTTGAAGCGATAAGCGGTGTACCGGTCACCCTGGTTCACGAACTCCGCGGCGACGATCTCGCCTTCATGCAGATAGGCGCCATCGCGATAGACGTCGTCGTAGATCACGGTGAAGCTGTCGCCTTCGCGCAGATCCTGCACAAAATCGATGTCGTATTTGAACAGCTCGGCGAGCTTGAGCACCATCTGGGTGCTCATGCCGGCCTTGGAGCCGGCGGCGAACAGGGAGCTGTCGATGGTGCCGTGCGCCACGTGCTCGCGACGCTCCACCTCACGCGTCTGCGCCGTCACCGTCGCCTTGTCGCCTTCGAAGCGCATGACCGCGCGGCTGGCTTCATCCTTGTCGAAGCGAATGCCTTTCAAGCTGCCATCGCTGCCGAGCAGGAAGTCGAATTCCTCACCAGGGCGGATGTTATGCAGCGCCTTGGTATCGCCGGCTTGATCCACGACATGCTGCAGGTCGGTAAGGCTCAGGCCCTGGCCCTGGAAGATATCGGACAGCGTCTGGCCCGGCTGCACCTGCACGATGTGCCAATCCTCGACGGTAGGCACGTGCGTGGTTTCGGGCGCGGCGCGGGGTAGCGCGAGCGGAAGCATGGCATGCGCCGTGGACACGGTGTCCGGGCGCATCGCACTGGCCCACGCGGGAATAATGAAGCCGGACAGGGCGGTGATCAGCAGCGCCGTGCCAGCAAGCATCCAGCGCTCGCGATGCCAGTGAATCGGTTCCGCATCGCCATGACAACCGAACGACCAGTGCGCACAGCGTTCATAAAAGTGAGAGTGACGACGCTGCGCCTTGCGGCGCATAGCCTGTTTGCGCGCAGTGCGCGCGATCTCTTTACTCTCACCCATGCCCGGTGTTCCCCGAGGTACAAATTTCTAGTTGGGCCGTACCATAGCGGCCCTGTGTAAATGGCGTCAACGCCTTTTCCATCAATGGTTTGCGCGATGCTTGGGGTTAACGCACAATTAACGGTACAGAGGGGTCAGCTATGCTCTCGCAGCTGTCCAGACAACGAGTGGATCGAGGAATACATGAACGAGCTTGAGCAGGCGCTAGCCACCATCGCGCGCGGCGCCGACGAAATCATCAAGCAGGAAGAGCTGGTCGAGCGCTTGAAGCTCGGGCGCCCGCTGCGTATCAAGGCAGGTTTCGATCCGACCGCACCGGATCTGCATCTGGGTCATACCGTGCTGCTCAACAAAATGCGCCAGTTCCAGGATCTGGGGCATGAGGTGATTTTCCTGATCGGCGATTTCACCGGCATGATCGGTGATCCCACCGGCAAGAACATCACGCGCAAGCCGCTGACACGCGACGACGTGCTCGCCAATGCCCAGACCTATGCCGAGCAGGTCTTCAAGGTGCTCGACAAGGAGCGCACCGAGCTTCGCTTCAATTCCGAATGGTTCGGCCAGATGACGGCCGCCGACATGATCAAGCTCGCCGCACAGCACACGGTGGCGCGCATGCTCGAACGCGATGACTTTGCCAAGCGCTACGCCGGACAGCAGCCGATCGCCATTCACGAATTCCTTTACCCCCTGGTGCAGGGCTACGACTCCGTCGCGCTCCGCTGCGACATCGAGCTGGGTGGCACCGACCAGAAGTTCAACCTGTTGATGGGCCGCGCCCTGCAGGAACACCACGGCCAGCCCGCCCAGATCGTCTTGACCATGCCGCTGCTGGAAGGCCTGGATGGCATCAACAAGATGTCCAAGTCCCTGGGCAACTACATAGGTATCAACGAGCCCGCCATCGACATGGTCACCAAGACCATGAAGATCGGTGACGAACTGATGTGGCGCTGGTTCGAGTTGCTCAGCTTCGAGACCTCGCTGGACGACCTCGCGCAGATGAAGCGCGATATAGAAAGCGGTGCGCTCAATCCGCGCGACGCCAAGCTGCGCCTGGCGCGCGAACTGACCACGCGTTTCCATAATGCGGCTGCCGCAGAGCAGGCGATTGCCGGCTGGCATGCGGTCGTCACTGGCGAAGGCGATACCAGCCTGCTGCCGCTCACGGAAATCGCGGTGCCTGCGGAAGGCCTGCGTTTGCCCGCACTACTTACCGCAGCAGGTCTCACCGCGAGCAACTCCGAAGCGAACCGCAAACTTAAAGAACGAGCCGTGCGCATCGACGCAGAAGTTGTTGAAGATACTCAACGCGTGTTTTCGCCGGGCTTTGAGGCGGTTTTGCAGGTTGGCAAACGAAACTTCGCGCGCGTGTTGTTGACGTCTGCATGAGTCGATCGCGACGACGCAACGTCGTCGCGATGCATTCGCGCACAGAGTTTCGCGTGAGAACAACGTCTTACGCGAAACACGAAAAATAATTTCAAAAATTGCTTGTCAAAGGCGGGGGGTCTACCTATTATTCGCCTCCCGCCGCTGGCAACGTCTTCCACGGCAACAACGACAGCAAAAAGTTTCTCGCTGAAGGTGTTGACGGACAGGAAAAACGATGTAAGATGAGCGGCTCACTCGGAACGAAATGTTCCAACGCGATATCGGCAACGAGTCGCAAGTGATTAAGATCTTTGACAGTGTGCGCAGGTGA